>NZ_AHZV01000252.1 GCF_000250735.1 Anaerophaga thermohalophila str. Valhall | reverse complement strand
ACTTTGTGTGTGTAATTTTCATTTTGAAAAATCAAGAAGGTGAAAATTTTACGAACCTGTCTTTCAGCTTTTAAAAGAGAAATTGCAAAGGAATCAACTGCTCTAGTTTCAAATTCTGAATTGATAAGAAGGTCCACTGTTCCAAATTCATGTTTAAAGTTCATAGTAGCTGTATTTTGCCTTGCCCACAAACGTCCCGGCTGTATTCAGCTTTGTTGTGGGCTGGGGGTTTCTCATAGGTTATAAATAATTATTTCAATTGGGATTTCAAATTTCTGATTTCCTTTGTCATTTAGTCCCTGAATTGCGTATAAAACTGTTTTTAAGGATTCGCAGACTTCTTCATAGGTGCAATTCTGTCCATTATGAACGATTTTATTTCGTTTTGAGTTAAGTTTATCAAGCTTATTTTCTGTAATTTTAGTATCATAAAAAGTTTTCCCAGTCAGAGTTTTAAACAGGGAACCTAGATAAGTTTTTAGTCGTTGTTCTTTTATCTGTCTTAATAATTGTTCCTTTTCTGAATCGGTAGTAAGATTTGTCATTAATGATTTTATTGTATTTTGTACACAATAGTCTAAAAGATTAAAGGCTACAATTAAACTCTCATTGAAAAATCCTAAATGAAGTAAATCTTTAGCTCTTGAAAAAGTTCTCCACTCAAAAGGAACAGTGTTCGATAGTTTCTCAATTTCAACATGTGATGCTGTCTTATCCTTATAACTTGCATATAATTTTGAACTATTGTGTCTATTATTGATATAAAGTTTATGAAATAAGAAATCTTGTTCTCCGATATTTCTAATCCGAAACATATCTGTGAATTTACCATTTTTATAAGAGTATCGAATTAGATCAATTGCATAGTTTATTTTTTCAATATGATTAA
>NZ_AHZV01000253.1 GCF_000250735.1 Anaerophaga thermohalophila str. Valhall | reverse complement strand
ACGCCCCTAAATTTCAACTGTTCGAATTGGCTACGAAGATATTAGGGCTAACGCCCCTTTCTTTAAAAAGGAAAATCGGAGCGTTACAGAAAAACATTGAGTAGAACAATAAATATAATGATAAAATAAGTGGGGCTGCAGCCCTGAAAAATCATACAAATGAATACGAATACAAAAAGGGGCGTAGAAAAAATGTATGAATTAAAACAAAGGAGCGTAGCCCGGTAATCTTCGTAATTGAATAACGGCTGATATAACCCAAAGAGGCGTAGCCTTGAAATCTTTGTAATAGAATAACGGATGATATAATCAAAGGGGCTTTAGCCCTGAAATCTTCGTAGAAAAAATATATGAATTAAAACAAAGGGGCGTAGCCCTGAAATCTTGGTAATAGAATAATGGACGAAATAACCCAAAGGGGCCTATCCCGGTAATCTTTGTAATAAAATAACGAATGATATAACCCAAAGAGGCGTAGCCTTGAAATCTTCGTAGAAAAAATGTATGAATTAAAACAAAGGGGCGTAGCCCGGTAATCTTCGTAATTGAATAACGAATGATATAAACAAAGGGGTGTAGCCCTGAAATCTTCGTAGAAAAAATGTATGGAAAAATCAAAGGGGCGTAGCCCTGAAATCTAAAATTAATATGACACAAAAAGACCAACAACAACTGGGTAAAACCCTCTGGAATATAGCAGACCAACTACGTGGTGCAATGAATCCGGATGACTTTCGCGATTATATGCTTTTCGTTTTTGTTTCTAAGATATCTATCTTCAAATTACGAAAAGGCAGCAAAAAAGGAATTAGGCAGGGATTACCCAGAACTTGAAACTAATGCTAAGCGCACGCCATTGGGCGTTTGGTATGAAGCAAACGAAGAGGATGTGCCTGAGTTTGAAAAACAGATGCGAAGAAAGGTACACTATGTTATTAAACCACAACATCTTTGGAGCAATATCACGGAACTGGCAAGACAACAAAAAGGAGAACTACTACAAACCCTTGAAAAAGGCTTTCGCTACATCGAGAACGAATCATTTGCCAACTCTTTTCAGGGTTTGTTTTCGGAAATTAACCTAAACTCAGAAAAATTAGGAAGGACACCTGCCGATAGAAATAAAAAACTTTGCACCATCATTCAAAAAATTGCAGAAGGTATTGCAGATTTCTCTACCGACACCGACACGCTTGGAGATGCCTATGAATATTTGATTGGTCAGTTTGCCGCAGGGTCGGGTAAAAAAGCAGGAGAGTTCTATACGCCCCAGCCAATATCAACAATCCTTTCCGAAATTGTCACACTGGACAGTCAGGACCCAAGTACAGGCAAGAAAAGCAAATTAGACAATGTGCTTGATTTTGCTTGTGGTTCGGGTTCATTGCTTTTAAACGTAAGAAAACGCATCAGGGAGAATGGCGGTAATGTCGGGAAAATTTATGGTCAGGAAAAGAATATTACTACTTACAACCTTGCCCGCATGAACATGCTACTCCACGGCATGAAGGATACGGAGTTTGAGATATTTCACGGAGATACTTTGCTCAATCAATGGGATATTCTAAATGAAATGAACCCGGCTAAAAAAATGGAATTCGATGCAGTGGTGGCAAATCCGCCGTTTAGCTTACGTTGGGAACCAAATGATACTTTAGCAGAAGACTTCCGTTTCAAAAGTTATGGTCTCGCTCCCAAATCAGCAGCCGATTTTGCCTTTCTTTTGCACGGCTTTCACTTCCTTAGCGAAAATGGAACAATGGCAATCATTTTGCCTCACGGTGTTTTATTCCGTGGCGGAGCAGAAGAACGTATCCGGATTAAACTTCTAAAAGACAACAATATTGATACAGTTATCGGGTTGCCTCCCAAATTGTTTTATTCTACTGGAATTCCCGTTTGTATTGTTGTACTTAAAAAGTGCAAAAAGCAAGAAGATGTTTTATTTATCAATGCCAGCGAGCATTTTGAAAATGGAAAACGCCAACACAGTTTGAGTGAAAAACATATTGAATCCATTGTTGAAACTTACAAATACAGAAAAGAAACCGAACGCTATTCACGAAGAGTTTCGATGGATGAAATTGAAAAGAACGGTTACAACCTGAATATTTCAAGATATGTAAGCACATCGGAAGAGGAAAAAAAGATAGACTTAAGAGCTGTAAATGATAAACTGAAAACAATTAATGAAAGCATAAGGGCGAACACTGAAAAGCATAATAAATTTTTGAAAGAATTGGGGTTGCCACCTATTTAGCCAGCTTTTTTCATAAATTTTCACATGATGTGTGTCATTCCGGCATTTTACAGCTGACTCTATTTAAGGTTTATTGAATAACTTTTAAACGATTAACAATAAATTCTTTACATCATATAAATCCATTTAAGGTGCAAGTTTTTTCATGCATATCTTTAAAAACGTTTGCACCTTTAAATGTTAATTGTCAACATATCACTATTCATAAGAATGTCGTACTAATGAACGACTTTATCTATTTAAAAGGCGCGGTGGCCTGTCCGCTTTCCGGGCCGGCGGATGGCGGGAAGCCAAAATGGGCGACGTTCATGGCCTTGCGCAATGGCCGAAAATTTTGGCTTTCGCGGGGAGCCAGGTTTAAGCGGACCAGACTTTTTTGGTTCTTTTTGGGGCAATGCCAAAAAGAACAATGGAAAATAAATTTGAAACAGAGGTTGCTGACTTTTTCAGCAACTTCTATTTAAGGGGGTATAATTCCCTACGATGATCATTGGAACAGGAGCCTGAAGGGCTCCTATATTTATGGAAACGGTTGTAAATAGGATAAAACGACGCCGAAGGTGTCGTATATTAAGGAAAACAAGTGAGGGCTTCACTTCAAGTGAAACCCCCAACAAATTATCTTAAGATAAATTTTATCCCTTTGTAATCGCTTCCCGCATGGCATCTACTCCCGGGAATCCCGTATGCCGTGCAATCAGTTTTCCCTCTTTATCAAAAATCATAAAGGTGGGAACTCCTTCAATCTTCAGGTTTTCGTACCAATATTGCCATTGTTCATCGCTTACCCGGTAATGATGGCCATGAATCTCAGGAATCATTTTGTTCCATGTGCCGTTAGGAGATGTTTCTCCCGTAAGATATACAAAAACAACACCTTCGTCTTTCATCTCTTCTTTTAGCGGTTTCATTTGTTCCATAGCACTACGGCAGGGAGCGCACCAGGTTGCCCAAAAATCAACGACAACAGATTTACCTTTGTATTCAGCAAGAATGGCATCAAACACCTTATTCTGTGCAACGTCGGGAATTTCATGAATAACAAAATTGTCACCGGAAGCTGCTTTATTGGCTTCTATTATTCTTTTTAATTCGTCATTCTCAGCTATCAATTGATTGGAAATGGCATCATTGACAAAGAGTGTCTGTAGTTCTTGTTTTTCTTCTTCTGTAAAGAAATCGGGTTTCTGCAGTTCCTGATACAGAATCTGTGCTTTTGCAGCTTCGATGACCAGTTCACTCTTTTCGTTCAGAGATTGTTCAAGCTTGTTCCCAATAGCAACAGCCTTGTCAATACCCGTCAAATTATTCCCGGCTTCCATAAACACAGGGAGGGTATATATACGGTTTACAACACCCCCGAAATTGCCATCGACAGATAAATCATCCGTAACAAGTTCTTGTATAAAGGAGTAATAGTCCTTGTCTGGTTCTTCAATCTGGAAGTCCGATTCTCTCCATTCTTCGAAAGGAATATCATTGACAGTAAAATGGGCTTGTTTCAGATAATTGCTGTAAAACAGCAAATATTGTAAAAACCGGAATTGGACCATTCCGGATAGAATCTTTTTTTGAGCAGCATTCAGATTTTCAGCTTCGATTTGTTGTTTTGCTGAATGCCACTTGTCAATCATAAATTCCTTGTAAGCATCAGTACTCATCCCGGCAATCTCTTCCATCAAGGAAGTCTGATCAATAAGATTTTTATTGATTTGGTTTATTTCGGTAATTTGAGCCGGAGTTACAGGACTCCCGGATGTGTATACATAAATTGAATCCCCGGGCTGCTTGTCTTTCCGGTAACGCGACTCATATCGTGCTTTTTTTCTCAGATCGACATAAATTTCTGTTTGCTGACCGGGTGCCAGGAAAAAAGGCCCAAACCTATCGGAATAAACTATTGACGGAGTATTAACAGGCACTTCGCCACTGAAAGAGCCATCCTCATTAACGTTTAATTTGGTTTCATTAAAAGATGACGCAACTAAATCGGCAGAGTGAAAGGTAATTTCGTATGGCAGCATTGATTTATTGAACCCCGATAACCGACCGGATATTTTGGCCGGTTGATCGCTGTATGCCGGGTCAGGAACGGGCATGGTTTCCTCTTCGGTAAAGGGAGACATGGATTGTGTTTCTACCGAGGCCTCGGATAGAAGAGAGATACCCCAGATTTTAAAGCAATCTTCACAATCACTTTCTATAAAATCGATTTTTGTAACATCCGGGTCCAGGGGCGGAAAGTATAAGGTAAATGATGATTTTCCGGAGTCGGGCATCCAGTGCTTTTCTCCCGGATTGATCCCCTCAGCTTTTGTAAGCATTAGCTTATTATTTGTTCCACTTTCTTTAATATAGGAATCAGGAGCAATTTTTATCCACCAACCCGGGCGGAAAAAAGCATCGAGATGCAATATTGTGGCAGTATCTGATGTCTCAACTTTTTCCACTTCAAGAACATCGCTGCTCCAGGTTTCAAAAACAGGTTTTTCAACAGAAGCAGGTCGTTTTTGTTGGCAGCTGACAATAACAGCTGTCAGCAGTAAGGTTAATGCATAGTTTTTCATGGTACATTTAGAATTAGATTTGTATTGCTTTAGAATATTTGCCAAAGAATATCTGTTGTTCTTTAAACGGAAAAAGTTTTGATAAATTATTCATTAATTATTATTTTTACTTCGAATATAATACTCTAATCATCAGAATTATGACAAACTCTAACTTTTCTTTTGCTGCTCCTGCTAAAATTTTTCTTCCTGACAAGCCGTACCATTTCCCGGAAATTCCAGTCGTCAGTTTTGTCGTAATTGATGTCATCATTGCATTCAAATAAAATCTGTTCTACCCAAAACCCTCTGACAATGAACTTTATTAAAAACATCGAACGACTCGGGAAGATAGACAAATTAATCCGCATTAAAAGAACCGGAACACCCGATGAGTTTGCAGAAAAATTAGGGATTGGCAGGCGCCAGTTATACAACTATCTGGATGAAATTAAGACTTATGGTATTGAAATAAAATACTCAAGGAATATGCGCAGTTTTTTCTACTCAAACCACAAAAGATTGCATGTCAGATTTGATCTTGAGGTTTTGGATGAACGGCAAATCCGAGGCAAGGAAGGAGGTTTCGTATTTGTATCACCTCGACCGGCATATTTCCAGGCCGCCAGACAATTGAATAGGGACTTTTAATCCTGTAATATCCTTCATTTATTTTATTTTTAAGGTCGGATGAAACTCGTCCCTAATTTTTGCGACTCGTTTCATGTATGCGTGTGGTATGTAAGCCTTCGGTCTCCCACGTATTGTAAAAAGTAAAAATTTTCCCCAAGCCGTGGGATGCCGGCCTGGGAGTTGGATTTTTCTAAGTTCTA
>NZ_AHZV01000254.1 GCF_000250735.1 Anaerophaga thermohalophila str. Valhall | reverse complement strand
CCAAATTCCTGCAAGCAATAATTCAGGTTAGAAGAAGAACTTCAAAACAAAAAGGAGCGTCAGGATATACATCACCCATGAAATATCTTTCGTCTTTCCTGACAGCAATTTCAATGCAACGTACGATAACATACCGAAAACAATTCCTTCAGCAATGCTATAAGCAAGCGGCATCATAATAATAGTCAGAAATACAGGGATTGACTCGGTATAATCATCAAAACTGATTTTCAGAATGGGCGACATCATAAAAGAACCTACCAGGATAAGCGCAGGGGCAGTGGCTGCAGCCGGAACCATCAGGAACAGTGGAGACAAAAACAGCGCCAACAGGAACATTCCGGCCGTAGTAAGCGAGGTCAACCCGGTGCGTCCTCCTTCGGCAACACCGGAAGCACTTTCGACATAAGTGGTAACTGTTGATGTTCCGAGCAAAGAACCGACAGTTGTGCCCACTGCATCGGCAAACAAAGCCTGTTTTGCTCTCGGCAGCGAGCCGTCCTCTCTGATCATATCTGCCTTTGATGCTACCCCGATCAATGTACCCACTGTATCGAACATATCTACGAAAAGGAAAGTGAATAGTACAATCAGCATATCAATAGTAAATATGCTTGAGAATTCAAATTTAAAAGCAACGGGTTCGACCGATGGCGGTAGAGTCAACCATGAACCTTCAGGCAGGTGGGTCACTCCCAACGGAATACCGGCAATGGTTGCAGCAAAAATACCAATCAGCAAAGCGCCTCTTACCTTCAGTGCCAACAACACGCCTATCAGTACCAGGCCGAACAAGGTAATCCAGACCGTATGAGCACTCATATCGCCTAAAGTTACGAGCGTAGCATCGCTATCGGCAATGAGACCGGTATTCTGCATGCCAATGAAAGCAATGAAAAGTCCGATCCCGGCAGAAATAGCATGTTTCAGGTTCATCGGGATAGCATTGACAATTACTTCCCTTATATTGAATGCGGTGAGCAAAAGAAAAATAATACCCTCAAGAAAAACTGCTGTCAGTGCAAATTGCCAGCTATATCCCATTCCAAGTACCACAGTAAAGGCAAAAAAAGCATTTAGCCCCATACCGGGAGCCAATGCAAAAGGTAAGCGTGCCCACAAAGCCATAACAAGAGTAGCTATAACTGCTGACAGAGTAGTCGCGGAAAAAACGGCACTTTTATCCATGCCTGTGGCCGATAAGATATCGGGATTCACTGCCAGAATATAGGCCATCGTCATGAAGGTGGTAATACCGGCAATGACTTCCGTTCTTACGGTGGTATTGTTCTTTTTAAGATTGAAAAACTTTTCCAACATATCAATTTGGTTTTAGAAATTCCATTTTACTGCTAAGGTAGGACAAACTTTAAATCCTTTATGTCCTGCAAAATTAGATGCCAGTTCAACTTCACCACCCAGCGAAAGGTGATCGCCGGCATTATACCAAATTTGAGGTTCGGTCAGAAATACAAAATCGGTTGTTGCACCGTCAAACACATTTTCCTCTTTCCAGAAATCGGCAAACCCCATGAAAGTAAATTTCTTATTACTAAAATGGACAGTCCAGACACCCGTGATCTGAAAAGAGGCATCTTCTTTATCTCGAATATTTTTATACATCGCCTGAAGGGTAAAAATACGATTGAAGTCGGGACTGTTCCAGGTATAGTTTCCCCCAAACAGCCATGCATCATTGATCGGATAGGCTCCGTTAAAAGGTTCTGCCTTAAATTGACCAAATCCTCCATTATACTCTACATGAATCTCAAAAGGATTATCCCAGAATTTCAGTCCTCTTGAAATTTCCATATAGGCAAGGGATACAGATTCTCCAGCTTCGGAATCATAATCAAAGTCGACAAAGAAAAATGTACTCCCCCATTTATCGGGCTTAAACATTTCAAGAGTTGTTGTCATGTACCCCCTGTCTTCTCCCATATCGTAGTGGAGCTGAAGGTTTTGAGAATGAGCGGTCAGGACAATAAAGGCTACCAGAATAACAGTAAAAATTCTTTTCATTTTTCACGGTTTAAAATTAAAAATATGAAGCGCCAAAAATAGAGAAAAAATTCAAACTGACCGGGATTTTCAAAAGCGTGAAAAACAATATTTATCATTCAGATAGTGGCAAAATCTGAGTTAAATAATAAACTCCTGATAAAGATGAAACAGAATCACTCTGACCATATTAAATTCACTAAAAACTTCCTTGCAATCATTTATTAGCAAAGAAGCTCTCGAAACGGTAAAAGGCCGATCTACGCAATCGGTATACATACATTATCAAACAAAACTAAGGATTTATCTCAAAAAAGTAACATTCGAGGTGGCGGATTCCTTGCAGAAGTAGTTGATTATCTATAACCAATGCGGCGCCGAAAGAAGGTATGCCGGATAGTATCCACAAATAATAACGGCGGATCAGGTCTGGCGGATTAAATCCGCCAATCCTAAAAAACAAAAGCCCGATCTTAATGAAAAGACCGGGCTTTCTGTTAAAAAGTCGGCGGCGACCTACTCTCCCGCTTTTACGCAGTACCATCGGCGCTAACAGGCTTAACTTCTCTGTTCGGAATGGGAAGAGGTGGAACCCTGTTGCTTTAACCACCTTAAGAACCTCACCCTAACCCTCTCCCAAGGAGAGGGAACTAAAGGGTCTCCCCCTAACCCCCTCCCAGGGAGGGGGAACTGGAGGTAATTTCCTGGCTTCCCTTCTCTCCCCCCCTTGGGGGGAGCTGATGGGGGCCAATATCTTTGACATACCGGAAAAGATTCAAAAAGAAAACAAAACAATTCAATTATCAATTACCAGTTATCAATTATCAATTAATCATTGTTCATTGTTCATTGAT
>NZ_AHZV01000255.1 GCF_000250735.1 Anaerophaga thermohalophila str. Valhall | reverse complement strand
GCAACACAGAGTTTGGCAACAAAGATGCTTTTTAGACCGGACTCATAATTAGATGTGAGATTATCAAATAATTAAAACTTAATAATTTAACATTATAACAACTTAACAACACTAACAACCCTAACACCCCTAACAATAGTAACAATAGTAACAACAGTAACAGCAGTAACAACCTATTAGATATAAGATGAATTATGAAACCAACACTCCTGATACTTGCTGCCGGGATGGGCAGCCGATACGGCGGATTGAAACAAATGGACGAACTGGGCCCCAACGGAGAGTCTATCATCGATTATTCGGTCTTTGATGCCATCCGGGCCGGGTTTGGAAAGGTTGTATTTGTGATCCGTCCTTCATTTGCAGATGCTTTTAAGGAGCGATTCGAAAGCCGGTTGAAAGGAAAAATTGATACAGAATATGTCTTTCAGGAACTGGAGAACATCCCGGAAGGATTTAAGGTACCCGAAGGTCGTGAAAAACCCTGGGGAACCGGACATGCTATGCTCATGGCCAAAGGTGTCATAAAAGAGCCCTTTGCCATTATTAACGCGGATGACTTCTACGGGAAGGAAGCCTACCAAAGTGCTGTCGATTTTATCAGGAACCACCCGGCCGACAACGAATATGCCATGATCGGCTATGCGTTAAAAAATACTCTTTCGGAACATGGAACCGTTTCACGCGGGGTGTGTGAAACAGATAGTAACGGATATCTTGAAGAAGTTACCGAACGAACAAAAATAGGCTGGGAGAATGGGAAAATCTATTTTTACGAGGGCGACCAAAAAACAGAGCTGACAGGCAATGAACCCGTCTCCATGAATTTCTGGATATTTAAACCGTCTTTTTTCGATGAGCTTGAGAAAGGATTCATCAATTTCCTAAAAGAAAAAGGAGGTGAGAAAAAATCGGAATACTACTTCAATGTTCGTGCCGATGAACTCATCAAGTCAGGCAAAGCCACAACACTGGTTATTGACACCAACGCCAAATGGTTTGGTGTAACCTACAAGGAGGACAAACCTGTTGTCCGGGAAAGTCTTAACAAATTAATTGAAAAAGGCGATTATCCCGGAAAACTGTGGTAATTCTGAGCCGGTGGGCGGATTTGAACCGCCGACCTGTTGTTTACGAAACAACCGCTCTGACCAACTGAGCTACACCGGCAAAAAATAAAGTTAAGACAAAATCCAATGGTTAATGATCCATTACCAATTCTTGAAGGCAGGCAGCCAAGCCGGGCATACGAATTGACTAATTAGTGCGTGTCTATAAACTCGCAAAAAAATTTTTACAGTATATGTGTCTGTTCAGAAAGTGTTATTTACAAGGCTTGCGAAGTCCGAAAATACGGAATTTACTCATCGTAAATGAGTAATTTTCGAACGAGCATAACACACTAAATGGCACTTTATGGACAGACACTAATTAATAAATTACGGTGGCCAACCAACAATCCCAGCCCTCTTTGTTCACCCCCACTAAAAGGGGAACTGTCTGTCCCGCAACACGAAACCCCGAGCTCAAAACTCACCCTCTATATCGGGAAATTCTGCATGGAATCCCGTGTATTCTTATTTAAATAACGCTTGTAAAAATAGCACTTTTAGAAACAACTTTTACCTGTTTGTTCAAATAAATTCCTTTTCAGAAAGTGCTAATCCCTCACAGCATTTTGTTTTAAATAATACTTACACCACATTTTCAGGCCGCATTGATCGCATTTTGGTTTTCTGGCCAGACAAACATACCTGCCATGCAAAATTAACCAGTGATGAGCAATGGGAAGTACCTCTTCAGGCAAATATTTTATAAGCTGCTTTTCGGCTTCAAACGGAGTTTTGGCATTTACCGTTAGCCCAATTCGGGCAGAAACTCTGAACACATGGGTATCCACTGCCAGGGCGGGCTTCTGATAAACCACAGATGCAATGACATTTGCTGTTTTTCGTCCAACACCGGGCAGCTTCTGAAGCTCTTTTACATCGTCGGGAACTTCACCCTTGAATTCATCACGAAGCATTTTAGCCATCCCTACCAGATGTTTACTTTTGTTATTGGGATAGCTGCAACTCTTAATCACTTCAAAAACATCTTCCGGTGTAGCATCAGCCAGTTCATTCTCGGTGGGCCACTTTTCAAAAACTTTTGGCGTAATGACATTAACCCGCTTATCGGTACATTGCGCCGACAAGATAACAGCTACCAGCAATTCAAAAGGATTGGTATATTTCAGCTCTGTTTCGGCTACAGGCATATTCTCCTGAAACCATGCAATGATCTGTTTAAAACGTTCTTCTCTTCTCATATTATCAAATAAACATCAATAAACTCAGGGCCATAACGCCCATTCCTCCAACAAGTCCGTATATTGATAAGTGATGCTCTCCATATTCCTGGGCAGCAGGCAACAGTTCATCAATGCTGATAAAAACCATTATACCAGCCACTGCCGCGAATACAATTCCAAAAACAAGCGGACTCATAAACTGCATCAGCAGAAGGTAACCGATAATTGCACCGATAGGTTCCGACAATCCGGAAAGAAAACTAAGCGTAAAGGCTTTTCTTTTTGTTTCCGGTAGCATAAAAAACAGGTACAGACACGGCAATGCCTTCCGGAATATTGTGTATGGCAATGGCAACAGCAATGGCAATTCCCAGATTAGGATCACTCATTGCAGCTGTAAATGTTGCAAGGCCTTCCGGGAAATTGTGGATACCGATAGCCAATGCGGTAAAGCCTCCCATACGCATCAATCGTTTATCTTTCTTTTGAAGACGCTGCTCCGGAGTCATATTTTCAATCATCTCCATTTCGTGAGGGTTCTCTCCCCTTGGAATAAAACGGTCAATAATTGCAATAAAAACAATACCCAGGAAAAAGGAACCAACGGTCAGCCAGGTCCCATCCTCATTGCCCAAAGCTTCAGAGAGAGAATCTTTTGCTTTGGAAAAAATCTCGACAAAGGAGACATAAATCATAACACCGGCTGAAAAACCAAGGCTTAGAGATAAAAATCTCGTATTGGTCCGTTTGGCAAAAAAGGCCATTGCACTGCCTATACCTGTCGACAACCCAGCAAAAAGTGTCAGCCCAAAGGCCAACCACAAACTACTCCAATCCATATTTCTTCAATTTTATTCCGGTTTGCAATAAACTATTGCTTCACACAAAAGATATTATCAGCCAGTTTCTCCGAAATCATGACTTTTTTGCTGTCGGGAAACTCAAGTTCAATACTGCCGTCAAACGAATAAACTTTTAAAACTTTTAGAACCATGTCTTTCCTGAGTCCGAAAGTTTCAAACATTTTAGAAACTTCAGAATCGCGGTAACGCAATTTCTTTATCTTGCATTTTTCCTGCTCCTCTATTTCAGACAATGGGACCACACCTTTTTCGGAAGGAACATTTCCTCCAATCCCGGGTATCGGATCACCGTGAGGATCAAAATCAGGGTGTTCCAAAAAACGGTTGATGTGTTCCATCAATTTGTCAGAGGTATGGTGTTCAAGTTTTTCGGCTTCCTCATGAACACTCATTAAATCCATTCCCAGAACTCTGTAAAGAAATAATTCCCACAGCCGATGTTTTCGAATGACCTTCAAAGCCATTTTTCGACCTTTATCCGATAACATCAAAGCCCGGTAAGGACGATAATCCAACAATCCCTGTCTTCCCAGTTTTCGTGCCATGTCGGTGACTGCCGCAACAGATATTCCTAACCGTTCCGCCAAAATACTGCTTGTTACGGAACTCCCGGTTTCCTGGCTCAACAGATATATGTTCTTTAAAAAATTATCAATAGAGACCGACATGATTTAGGCTTATTTAAAGACAAAGTTAAGTAAGCTTAAATACAAAAACAAGCTGATTTGAATTTTGTTCGTAATTTATTAACAAACATTTTACCCAAAACTTTTGTTATTACCACCAAAAAGCAACAATTTTAGGCTGACAAACTCAATGGAGATGATCGGTAGAAACCGCAAAATTTCAACTATGGATTTAGGTTGTAAAGTTGTTAGAATTGTTAGGATTGTTAGAATTGTTAGATGATATAACAACATATAACATTCTAATAACTTAATAGTTTAATAACTTTATAACTTAACAATAATAACAGCTATAATAATTCTAACTACTTTAATAGCCGTAGTCGTAACAACTTACTAAATGTAAGATGAGATGAATATAGGTACGTTTACTACAATAAGAATTTGTATAAGTTCTTACATAATAGTTCCATTCGACCTAAATAAACAAATTTTATACTAATGAAATCAAAAATGTTGTCATTGCTGTTGTTCTTTTTCATTGCAATTGGAGCAACCGGCCAGGAAGATTACAAAGACAAAAGGAATCTTAAAGAGACTTTTGTTAACAAGCAGAAACATGAGGTCGTAAAAACACCGGAAGTCTCTTCCCACCAAGGGAAAAAACCCAAAAACATTATTCTGATGATTGGTGACGGAATGGGAACGGCACAAATATTTGCTGCCTACACAGCCAACGGAGGCAGACTTAACATTACAAATATGCCATATTCCGGTTTCATTACCACTCAGAGCTCAGACAATTATATCACCGACTCGGCTGCCGGAGGTACAGCACTTTCAACAGGAAAAAGAACATACAACGGGGCCATTGCAGTTGATGAAAATAATGAGCCGCTTACAACTATTCTCGAATATGCAGAACAAAACGGCTTATCGACAGGAATGGTTTCATCGTCGGCCATCACCCACGCTACGCCTGCCTCTTTCATCGCTCACAACGAATCACGTAACAACTACGAAGATATAGCTGCCGATTTTCTGAAAACCGATATCGACATATTTATTGGTGGTGGTAAAAGTTTTTTCGATGAACGACAGGACAACAGAAACCTTCTCAAGGAATTGGAAAACAAGAACTACAGAATTTTCAATTCAATTGAAGAGGCTTCAGCCGTCAACGAGGCACCAATGGCTATATTAACAGCTTCAAAGCATAATCCCCGCTGGCCGGAAAGAGGAGAACTTATTCCCGAGGGAACGGAAAAAGCAATCAAAGTACTTGGTAAAAACGACAAAGGCTACTTCCTGATGGTGGAAGGTTCTCAAATTGATTGGGGCGGACATGAAAACAACACGGCTTATATTGTTGAAGAAACACTTGACTTCGACCGTGCAGTTGGTAAGGCTTTAGAATTGGCTGCCAGTGACGGTGAAACATTAGTCATTGTTACCGCCGATCATGAAACCGGCGGTATGTCCATCGACAATGGCGATTTTAAAAAGGGAGAAATTCATGCCAAATACACTACCGGGGGGCATACCGGAATAATGGTGCCGGTATTTGCTTTTGGCCCGGGTGCTGAACATTTTACAGGTGTTATGAAAAACACGGATATTTTTCATAAAATGTATCAACTCTTCGGTTTTTAATTTCCCCTCAGGAATTTAGATAAAAACAGGCAGAAGTTTAACAGGCAGAAGTTAGAAGAACGGTCCGGAAAGAAGGGTGCAAAGAGCAGGGGGCAGGAATATAAACTAAATTCAATATACTCCTTCCTTGCAGGCAGTTTACTTAAGTTATTGGCCTAATGGTACTCGCGACTTTTATACATGCCCTTTTATGGCGGATATGAGAAATCAAAGCTCCATGTTTCGTTTCATTCCAACAAAGTTTATCGCTTGTCTGTCTGTCTTCTGCCTTCTGTCTTCTGTCTTCTGCCTTCTGCCTTCTGCCTTCCCATTCCTTTTATCTAAAAATGCGGCCTTTTCTATCAAGTCTTTGACTACATAAATTTCGTCTATAACATATCGAAATTATTGATTTGACTTCAATTAAACATCAAGCTAAATTTGTCAAAGATTTTACAAATCATATTCAAAAACCCATAAAAAATTTTGTAACGATGGAAAATCAAGAACAACAAGAATTTTATCCAATGCCACGCATTGGTGATCAGGCACCAGACTTCACTGCCATGACCACGAAAGGTCAGATCAAATTTTCTGATTATGCTAAAGACAAATGGATCGTTCTGTTCTCACATCCGGCCGACTTTACGCCGGTGTGTACAACAGAAATGAGTGGCTTTGCTCAACGAAAAAAAGAGTTTGATGAGCTGAACACTGAACTTGTCGGATTAAGTATCGACAGTATTCATGCTCACCTGGGATGGGTATCGAATGTAAAAGAAAAAACCGGCGTATACTTCGATTTTCCCATTATTGCCGACCTCGACATGAAGGTATCGAAACTGTACGGCATGCTTCAGCCCAATGAAGCCGAAACTGCGGCGGTACGTGCTGTATTTTTCATCGATCCTTCCAAAAAGATTCGCCTCATCATGTATTACCCACTGAATGTGGGACGTAATATGGATGAAATCCTGAGAGCACTCAAGGCTTTGCAAACGACCGACAAATACAAAGTTGCCTTGCCGCTCGACTGGAAACCGGGTGACAAAGTGATTGTTCCTCCGCCTAAAACGCTGGACGAGATGGAAGCCAGAAACAAGGAAACGGGAATTGAGCGTATCGATTTCTATTTATCAAAAAAAGACCTTAAGGTGTAATTCCTTAAGTTCATCAACAATCATGACACCATAAAAACCAATAGACTCATTGAACCGGGGCATTTTTCTGTCCCGGTTTTTTGTTTTTAAACGGAAAAATGATATAATGGTCTAAGAATAAACTCAAAATCAAAACGCTATGAAAAAAATTTTTTTACTCTCAGCTTCAATCTTTATAATTACTGTATCTTCTATCGGACAGTCGCAAACCATTAAGCTACCCGCTCCTGAAAAAACCGGCGGAATGCCACTCATGAAGGCTCTGAATGAGCGACACAGCAGCCGCGAATTCAGTAGGAAAGAATTGTCAAAACAGCAATTATCAAATTTATGCTGGGCCGCATGGGGCTACAACCGGAAAGATGAAAAAAAACGAACCGCACCTTCATCCATGAATAAACAGGAAATGGAATTGTATGTTGTGATCGAAGAAGGTGCCTATTACTACAACGCCGAAGAACATCAACTGGAACGAATAAAGGAGGGCGACCTTCGTCCCTATTGCGGAAAACAGGATTTTGTGGCAACGGCACCGGTTAACTTTATTTATGTTGCCAATATGAAAAAGGCAGGAGTGGAAAATCCGGATGACATTACACCCGAACATTTAATGACTTCGCATGCCAACACAGGCTTCATTGCACAGAATACCTATCTGGCTTGTGCTTCGGAAGGTCTCGTATGCGTTGTCAGGGCCTGGATTGATAAACCGGCTTTAGAAAAAGCTCTGGGATTGTCTCCTTTTCATAAAGTAATTCTGGGACATACTATTGGGTATGGAGAATAAGAATTATATATCGTGAATAATGAAAATCGGAATCAAATAGATTGTAGGGGGATACTTTTCAAAATTGGTATCCCCACATTTTTCTCCTTTAGAATATTTTACTTGGCCTTTATCAATAGGGAAGCATCGGTTAAATACTTTATTGGCTAATCCCGGACACCAGTTCCTTCGGGATATCAGGCATTGCACCGGTCCGGGTGCAAACAAATGCCGAAATTTCAATAGCAGAACGATGAATCTCTTTCAGCGATTTGCCTGCCAGCAACCCAAAGGTCATGACGGCGGTGAATGAATCTCCTGCTCCTACCGTATCTGAGACCTCCACTTTCGGAGTTTTCATTTCTGACATCTCCTCCCTGGTAATTAATACACTCCCTTCACTGCCTTTGGTAAGAGCAATCATCCGCAGCTCATACTTCTCCAATAATTGTCGGCAAACGGACACATCATCTCCTGAGAGACTAAAGAGCTTTCTCAGCTCCACCAACTCTTCATCGTTAATCTTAAACACGGTGGCATTTTCGAGTGAGCTTTCGATAATCTGACGACTGTAAAAAGATTGTCTCAAATTGACATCAAAAACTCTGATACATTTCTCCGGAGTCATTTTTAAGGCCTGCTGAATAGTGTTACAGGAAACTTCTGATCGCTGTGCCAGTGAGCCAAAACAAATGGCACCTGCAGACATAATGACCTCCTTTGCCACATCGTTCAACGCAATAAAATCCCACGCAACATTCTCATTTATGACATAATCAGGAACTCCCTTCACCAACTTTACATCCACCGTTCCTGTTGGTTTGTCAACACGTGAAATACCATTCATCAGGTTTCGCTCCTGAATAATCTTCAATATTTCATCTCCCTCTTTATCTTTACCAACAGCACTGACTACTGCTCCCCGTGCTCCCATTTGCTGAGCGTGCCAGGCAAAATTGGCAGGTGCCCCGCCCAATTGTTTGCCTTCGGGCAAAATATCCCACAGGATCTCTCCTATTCCGACTATAAGTTTTTTCTCCATGACTTTATATTTTGGGAACTACCCGCTGCCTTCAGCCCAACAGGTCAGTGTTGCCGTTTTTACACGACAATACCCGGTTTAATATAATGGCTTAAGGGAATGGGTATCTTGGCTTTATTCTTCCTTTAATCTTAACTCTAACTCAATCTCTTCCAGCGATTTTCCTTTGGGTTCCGGCATTTTTGCCAGAATAAACACAAAACCTACGACGGTAAAGACCAAAAAATGGAAGACACCGTTCCGGAAATGGCTGCCATGTTTACTCCAAAAATCAAACTTCCCATCTCTGCTACAATGATGGGACACAACAAATTTTTCTCAATCTTCATGTCTTTATATTTTTGCCAATTGATTTGGTCTTTATTTCCAAATAGATTTTAATTCTCTTACCTGGGATGACAGAACTTTAGTTTGAGCAGATTCAACCACATCCACATTATTCAAAAGTCCCGGAGAAATACCAGGTTGATCATCGAAATAGGGTTGTCCCGGATTCATTTATATCGAAAAATGAAAGCTCTTATGGATTTTACACCTTCCGAATACATTGGCAAGTTTAGATTGCATAAAGCAAAGCAAATACTCGAACAGCAACGAGGAAATATTTCAGGTGTTGCAATGGATGTGGGTTTTACTTCACCAGCCTATTTTTCGAAAAAATTCAGGGAGGAATTTGGGAAAACACCGTCTGCCTTTATTGGTAACCAGTAAAAAAGGCGCAAGGTAAACAACCAGACGCCTTTAAAATTATCTTTTTTACACAATCCTATTTCAAAACAACCACCGCAGCAGGATCAATCACCTGAAAGGTGAAAGACTCTGTAAAATAAAGCTGAACCGTTTTTTGGTTGTGCGATTCATAACCAATAGAGATGTCCTGTCCTATTACCATTTCAAAGTCACCGCCACGTTCTGAAACAAGATAGGCATCGTCAATATAGGGAGCCATAATTATAGAGCCCCCCAAAAGACTCTCGACCCGTTTCCGCAAAGGATAGCCCTTACCGGAAGAATTGAATCGCTGCCACAGGTCAGTATTTAATACCAGAGAATAAGGTCCCTCAATGGAACCTGCTTTCAGCTTAGCGATGCCTTCCGAAATAACCCTGATGATTTCGTCATCATCACCCGGCAAAGAAAGCGGATCATAATCAGAACATTCTTTAATACCCTTTATATTGCCAGGTTTAAAACCATTGTAAATTGCATCCTCTTCAAAACGGGCGAGCTTACGGGCTGCCTCTTCCATATTGTCAAGGTCAATATCTTTCGCACCTCTTGCGATATTATCGAGTTCCCAAATATTCAATTCAAAAGGAATACGGGTTTCTATAAGCGGTAAAACCTGGTGTATCCCGTATTGCACCTCACCATTCTGTCCTTTCGGAACATCTACCCGCCCCAGTGAAAGCGCCGGGAAATCCCATCCTTTAGGTCCTTCAACATCCACAAACTTACGGGCCGATAGTACAGAGGTGAGTACTTCAACAGCACTTTCGTTAATCTCTTCCCATGCCTTATCGCATATAGGAGCCATTGATTTTCTTAAAATATCCATAGTTATCCTCTTTTATTTTTTGATTTTTCCAATTCCTAAAGAATCCGAACTTCCTGCATTACCACCGCCTTCTTCTCCTTCTTCCAGTTCGGTAATATCGCCTTCTGTAAACAAGTAGGTACGTAACTCCTCGTCCCAACCCGGCATATTCCTGCGAAGCCATTCAATGGTCATACATGCGTGCTCAATCTCTTCATCCCTGTTGTGAGCCAAAATCTTCTTAAGCGATTCATCCTCGGTGAGATCAACCCGCTGATGATACCAGTCCACAGCTTCAATCTCCTCTTTCAAACTATTCAGCGCTCTTGAAAAATTTCTCGCCTCTTGCGACAGTTCTTCTGCCGGCTCATGATAATTTGACATAGCTTTTCTTTTTTATTGATTATTTTATCACCATAAAAATAGTAAAAGTTATGGATAAGTGAAGAGTGAAGTAAAAAATGTTACGGCTGTTAGTGTTGTTAAGTTGTTAGTGTTGTTAATGTTGTTAGTGTTGTTAGTGTTGTTAATGTTGTTAGTGTTGTTAGTGTTGTTAGTGTTGTTAATGTTGTTAGTGTTGTTAAATTATTAGTTATTAGAATCTTATAAGTTTTATTACATCATCAGGCGTAAGACACTAACAATCCTGAGCTGGCAGAGCCGCTGCCAAAAAAATTTATTCATTATCTGTCTAAGCTACGTAGCTATTATCATTAGGCAATAGTGGTTAGGCAATAGTGGTTCAGCAAGTACTGAATAGTTTGCCAAAAAACACAAATATCCTGGATAACACCCTAACAATCTAATAACTAACGCCTAATGACTATTGTCTATTGTCTAACCACTATTGTCTAACCACTATTGTCTATTGACTAAACTACTTATCTAATAATCTATTCTTGACCTATTTGCTATAGAAGTATCATATAATTGATATTTGAATTATTAGTTGTATAAAACTCCTTCCGATTACAGGGGCCATGCTTCATTCAATAAAATTGAAGTATCTTTGTTCAATAGATCGTTAGGCGCTTAGCGGATAAAAACCAACATGTTGTTTTACGCCGGCTAAATTTCCCGTAGGGGCTTTTTCAGGCGAGTGCTGAAAAAACATAGGCTCTATCTAAAAATCTAATGATCTAACAATCTATTTTTTACCAGAATACGATCGGTCAATTATTACGTTATGGAATTTACAATACTTAAAGACATACTCATCATCTTTGCTCTTTCTACACTGGTCAACTATGTCTTTACGAAAATAAAAGTACCTTCTATTGTTGGCTATCTTATCACCGGGGTTCTGGCCGGGCCTCATCTGACAGGAATTATCAATGATGTGGAAAACATCGAAGTGCTGGCAGAAGTTGGTATTGTACTTTTGCTCTTCACAATTGGTCTGGAGTTTTCTCTCAAACATCTGATAAGAATCCGGAAAATAGTCTTCTGGGGTGGATTTCTTCAGTTCTCCCTGACAACGCTGATCGTACTGGGAATTGCCAGAATGTACGAACTTGATTTCAGGGGAGCCCTGTTTGTAGGCTTTTTGACAGCATTGAGCAGTACAGCCGTTGTTCTTAAGATTTTGCAGGACCGGTCTGAAATCACCTCAAATTATGGAAGAACAGTTCTGGGTATTCTTATTTTTCAGGATCTCATACTGGTGCCCTTATTACTCTTTACGCCTATCATCGGAGGAGAATCCACTAATATCCTGAATGAAATATTCTGGATGGGGCTGAAATCATTGGCTATCATCCTCGTTGTAATTTTCGGCAACAAATGGTTTATGAACAGGGTACTCCATGCCATAGCGATGACAAAGAACCAGGAGCTGTTTTTAATGAGCATTCTTCTTATATGTCTTTCTGTTGCATTCTTAACGGCTGAACTGGGGATGTCTCTTGCCTTTGGGGCTTTTCTTGCCGGCTTGATGATATCCGAATCGGAATACAGCCATAATGCTTTCGGACACATAATTCCCTTTAAGGATACTTTTTCATCCTTTTTCTTTGTCTCCATAGGAATGCTTCTCGATCTGCAATTTGTAATTGATAATATTAGCATTGTGCTGATAACAGTGACTATGGTGATATTAATCAAAATGATCATTGCCAGCGGAACTGCTTTTCTGCTTGGACATACGTTCCGGGGGGTGGTGCTGGTGGGTCTTGCACTGGCACAGGTTGGAGAATTCTCATTTATTCTTGTCAAAATGGGACAGAACTATCAAATCATTTCCAATTATTATTATCAGCTTTTTCTTGCTGCAGCAGTCATAACCATGTCAATATCACCACTTCTGATGATGGTGGGTCGGCCTATAGCGAATGCAGCCATGAAACTGCCTTTACCCAGAAAATTCTTAGAAGGGATTTTCCCTCTTACACAAATTGATATTCCTGAGATGAAAAACCATCTCGTTCTCATAGGGAAAGACCCCAGAATTCTAAGCATGTCGGTAATGGCTCGTCACGTTAAAATCCCCTATATTTCAATAATCTTCGACCCTGCCATTGTTAAAGAACGACAGAAAAAAGGCGAAACAGTTATTTATGGGGATGCCCAAAACACGCCGATACTTGAAAAAGCACATATAAGAACGGCCGGTGTTATTGTCCTCTCAATCGGTGATGTTGTAACAGCCATGGCTGTTACTGAAAAAGTCAGAAACCTTAATCGTCATGCCCCCATTATTGTCCGTACCCGTCAAATCGATGATGCAGAAGACCTTTACAAATTAGGCGCCACCCAGGTAATTCCAGAAGAATTCGAAACAGCCATAGAATTATTCGAGCGTGTACTCAACAAATTCCTGATGCCACGTGATGAGATAGAAGTAATCATTGGTGGTATCCGTAAAAACAATTACGGATTGGTAAGAGATGTAAAAAAACGACCGCGTAAATCAATTCTCAGCCAGTTGCCAAATCTCGAAATTTCAGCTCTTAAAGTTGATAAAGATTCCCCGATAGCAGGTCATTCCCTCTCCGAAATCGCTTTCAGAAGTACTTATGGCGTGACAGTGGTGGCCTTGAAACGTAAAGAAAAGATCATAGACCATCCCGGCCCCGACACAATTTTATGCAAAAACGATATTGTTTATGTTTTAGGGAAAGAAGACCAAATAGCTCATGCTGTAAGTCTCTTTAAGAAACAGACCGAAAAAGAAGACAAACAAAATTAAAACAGAGAAGGCCGCTTTCAATGCATTTGATGAAAACCAGCCTTCCCAACAATATCATGTCTATGTAACCATAGTGAACAGACACCATTAAGTGCCTGTCTATAAAGCAGGAAAAGTTTTCTACTTATTATATGAGTTTGTTCAGAAAGTGTTATTTACAAGGCTTGCGAAGCCCGAAAATTACTTATCGTAAATGAATAATTTTCGGACGAGCGTAACACAAAATGGCACTTTAAGGACAGGCCCTATTTAACTTCCCATACCTCACCCGAAGTAACCAGATCATGAAAAGTTTTAATCTTCGATTTATTCCTGATCTCTTCAATCTGCTCAGCGGCACACTGATCGTAAACCGGAGCTTCAGCATCTCTGATTACGCCGAGGGCCACAGGGAAATCGGGATATTCCATATCGGCAAGCTTGAGATGAATGGTGGGGTCTTCGGAATGGGCGTCATGAACCAGAATATCCTTTTCGGTAATCCCGCCTTCTCCGATTGTTACCACGCGAAGCTTTGTCCCGTCCAAAACAAGTCCCATGTTGCGGTCTTTCCCAAAAACCATAGGCTTTCCATGTTCCAGAATAATGGTTCTGTCGTCTTTGAAACGTTTATCGGTGATTTCCTGATGCGTATTATCATTGTAAATGACACAGTTTTGCAACACCTCTACAATAGATGTTCCCTCATGGCGGGCTGCAGCTTTCATCACCTCCACCGATAATTTAATCTCCTTATCGATGGTACGGGCGAAGAAATAGCCTCTGGCACCAATGGTTAATTCACCAGGCCGAAAAGGATATTCAATGGTTCCGTAAGGTGAAGTTTTGGAAATAAACCCCCGCTTTGAAGTAGGTGAATACTGCCCTTTAGTCAGGCCATATATTTGGTTGTTAAACAAAATAACATTAATGTCCACATTTCTGCGGATGGCATGAATAAAGTGGTTTCCACCTATGGCCAGGGCATCTCCGTCACCTGTAATTTGCCAGACACTAAGCCGCGGATTGGCCACCTTTACACCGGATGCAATGACGGAGGCCCTTCCGTGAATGGTATGAAATCCATACGTATCCATATAATAAGGCAGACGGGAAGAACAACCAATACCAGAAATCACAGCCACTTTTTCCTTGGGTAGTTCGAGTTCGGCAAGTGTCTTTTGTAAGGCATTTAGAATGGCATGATTACCACAACCCGGACACCACCTCACATTCTGATCACTTTTATAGTCAAGAAAAGCAAGTTTTTTATTATCAGCCATAGCTTATTTTTCTAAAATTTTTTCAAAATAATTTTTCAATTCGGCAACGGTAAAAGGCAAACCTTCGACTTTGTTATATTGGTCGAACGTAATATCAGGAAATTTACTCCTTAAATATCCGGCAAATTGTCCAAGGTTAAGTTCGCAGACAACAACTTTGGAATATCGCTTTAATACCTCATAGCTGTTTTTAGGAAGAGGGCTTATATAGCTAAAATGTGCCAGGGCTGCTTTCTTTCCATCTTTCTGAATTTCCTCAAGGGCAGTATACAAATGACCGAATGTTCCACCCCATCCCACGATCAGTAATTCCGCATCTTCATCACCATGAATTTCCAGAGGGGGAATAAAATCAGCAATCCGGTCAATCTTTTGCTGTCTGATACGCACCATTTTATCATGATTATGGTGATCGTAGGAAACGGCGCCCGTAAGAAAATCTTTTTCAAGGCCTCCTATCCGGTGCTGATAACCGGGTGTGCCCGGTAGTGCCCAATAGCGGTTCAATTTTTCCGGATCGCGTTCGTACACATTCCACTCCTGGGCAGGTTTTTCAACAAAGGGAGGTATGATATCCGGAAATTCGTCATTTTCGGGAATACGCCAGGGCTGGGTTCCGTTAGCCAAAAAACCGTCCGACAATAAGATAACAGGAGTCATGTGCTCAATAGCCACTTTTGCAGCATAAAAAGCATAGTCGAAACAGTTAACAGGTGAACTGGCAGCCATAACAACCAGTGGACTTTCGCCATTACGTCCGTAAAGTGCCTGGAGAAGGTCTGCCTGCTCGGTTTTGGTTGGAAGCCCTGTACTCGGACCTCCCCTTTGAACATCAACAACCACCAAAGGAAGCTCGGCCATAACGGCCAGCCCAAGGGCTTCGCTTTTCAGAGCCAGCCCGGGCCCCGAAGTGGAGGTAATTCCCAAATTGCCGGCAAAACTGGCTCCAATAGCTGTTGAAATACCGGCTATTTCATCCTCGGCCTGAAAAACTTTAACGCCCAGGTCTTTCCTGGCCGATAATTCCTGTAAGATTTCAGTGGCGGGAGTAATAGGATAAGATCCCAAAAAAAGCTCCAGGCCGCTTTTCTCAGCTGCCAGCAAAAACCCCCATGCTATGGCACGGTTGCCGTTAAGATTCCTGTAAACACCCGGCTTTACATCTGCCGGTGAAATATGATATGAAGGCGTTCCGGCCTGAATGATAACGCCATAATTATAACCAGCCTCAAGAACACGAATATTAGCTTCTGCCACCCGTTCATTCTTCGAAAACTTATCACGGATTATTTTTTCCGTATCCTTCAACGGCCGGTTAAAAAGCCAGAAAACCAATCCAAGAGCATACATGTTTTTGCTTCTCAGGATGGTTTTGTTATCAAGCTCCATGCTTTTCAGACTCTCTTTGGTTAGTGTGGTAATCGGAGCTTTAATGATATTATAACTTCCAAGATTGTCTTCTTCTATAGGATCATTCGATTTGTAACCAGCTTTGGCAAGATTTTTATCGTCAAAACTATCTACATCGATAACAATGGTAGCTCCCGGCTTAAGCCATTCAAGATTGGCCTTTAAAGCGGCAGGATTCATGGCCACAAGCACATCTGCCTTGTCGCCCGGAGTATAAACCTCGCTGTGTCCAAAATGAACCTGAAATCCCGAAACCCCTCCGATTGTTCCCTGCGGGGCCCTTATTTCAGCAGGAAAATCCGGAAACGTTGATATATCGTTTCCATAAACGGCAGATGAAAAAGAGAAAAGTGAGCCGGTTAACTGCATCCCGTCTCCGGAATCACCCGAAAACCTTACAACAACTTCCTCTCTCTCAATAACTTTAGATTTTTTAGCCATAATTTAGCTCATTGTTGATTATTGTCCTGTGTAAAATAGATTGTTAAGTAAAAAAAACACCAGAACCTTTTTATAGATTCCGGGTTTAAACCTTAAATCCACTCTTAAAAGTCTCTTTTTGATAGTCGCATTGTTACAGGTAATTTTTAACTCCTCATTAACACTTAGTTAACCCCTTGAGTTCAAAAAATCCCCAGCGCCTCAACCTTGACAAAAACAGCTATTTTAGAAGCAAACTCAACCATAAAATTTAAAGTAAAGTTAGATACTAATTAATAACATGAAGTTGACATTCGTCAGATTTTACAACATTAAAAGGTGCTTTTCAACAGTTACCTTATATTTGTATCCTGAACTAACAGTTTATCCAAGGATTGATGAGTGTGGTATAAAAGGACATATTTTTGTCAAAATCAAGGCGTTTTAATTTTTGTACCGAAGTTAACCCTTTGTTAATGAGGAAGCAAAAATTTAAACCAACAAAGAGTTTTGCAACAAAAATGCTTTTTAGACCGCACTCACTAATTTAATCAATACTTAGTTATACTTTTAGAGATGTCTGGTAATTTGTGTCTGTCCATAAAGTGCCATTTACTGTGTTATGCCCGTCCGAAAATTACTCATTTACGATGAGTAAACTGCGTATTTTCGGACTTCGCAAGCCTTGTAAATGACACTTTCTGAACAGACACATGATAAGTAGGAAACTTTTCCAACTTTAAAGACAGACACTAATTAATTGTTTCCACAGTCAATGGCACAAACCTCAACTCTCTCATATTAAAACCCTTGCGTTATTTCGCCTCTGCGTTTAGGCTTTTTAAAAAAATATTGTTAATCTTATTACTAAAAAAAGAATAATGGCTTTAATAAAATCAGTAAGGGGATTTACCCCGAAGATAGGGAAAAATGTATTTCTGGCAGATAATGCCACGGTAATAGGCGACACAGAAATTGGCGACGATTGCAGTATATGGTTCAATACTGTTCTTCGTGGCGATGTAAACAGCATTCGTATCGGAAATAAAGTCAATATCCAGGACGGAACGGTTTTGCATACGCTCTATCAGAAATCGACCATCAATATTGGTAATAATGTATCCATCGGGCACAATGCTACCATCCATGGGGCAACAATTAAAGATAACGTGTTAATTGGGATTGGAGCTACAGTACTTGATCATGCAGTTATTGGTTCAAACTCTATTATTGCGGCCAATGCATTGGTTCTCACAGGAACCAAAATTGAACCCAATAGTGTTTATGCGGGCGTTCCGGCCAAAAAGGTAAAAGATATTGAACCGCAACAAACAAAAGAGATGATAGAAAAAATAGCCAACAATTACCTGATGTATGCCGGTTGGTATAAAGAATAATATCTAAAAGTGCAGTCGTTCCGATTTAACCGGAAAATCAAGAAATACGCTGGCTGCTTCATCAAATTTTTCGGGACTTTCGGTTGTAAAAAAACGGCAGGTCCCGTTTTTTGTGCATTTTTTATCGATTTCGGGATGACGTAACAAATAGTCTTTCAAACTTGCCGAAACAATTTTGCCCTGTGACAGAACTTTAACGTGTTCCGGCGTATACTTTTGAATCAGCGGCATTAACAAAGGATAATGGGTACAACCAAGAATAAGAGTATCGATTTTCGAGTCACGGGAGAATAACAAATTCAAATCGCGCCTGACAAAAAAATCGGCACCCTCGGAGTCAGACTCATTATTCTCGACCAATGGCACCCACATGGGACATGCCTGCTGAGTAACAACAGCATCGGGAAGGAATTTACGTATTTCCAGGATATAAGACATAGATTGAACCGTTCCCGTGGTGCCTAAAATTCCAATATGCCGGTTCTGAGTAACATTTACCGTCTGTTCAGCACTGGGACGCACAACTCCAAGTACTCTCCGCGTTGCATCATAGCGTGGAAGATCGCGTTGCTGAATGGTTCGTAAGGCCTTCGCCGAGGCGGTATTGCAAGCAAGAATCACGAGGTGTACCCCCATGTCGAACAGTTTAAGCACCGATTGTAATGTATACTGATAGACCATTTCAAATGAGCGGGTTCCATAAGGAGTGCGCGCATTATCCCCCAGATAAATAAAGTCGTAATCCGGAAAATCATTCAGAAATTCATTCAAAATGGTCAGTCCGCCATAACCGGAATCAAAAACTCCGATAGGCCCTTTGGATGAAGCATTCTTTACAGGTTCCATTTAATGCATACTGACATTATACAAACGAAGGTACAAATTTATCAATTAACATAAAAGGCCGGGAAAATACTTTCTCCGACCTTTTATGTTACTATTAATAAACACTACT
>NZ_AHZV01000256.1 GCF_000250735.1 Anaerophaga thermohalophila str. Valhall | reverse complement strand
CTCCAGCAACCAGCATCCAGCATCCAGCAACCAGCATCCAGCAACCAGCAACCCCAATCAACCAATCAACCAATTAACCTCCCCCTCCCCTCCTCCCCCGTAAAATTTCCCTTCGATATTACACCTTTCGCCGAAACTTCTGTATTTTTGCATCGTAATAAAATGATGACTTTTTTCATGCATGGGTGAACCAACTGTGGGTCACCGTGCCGAAGGCGTGGAATGATTCTCAATACAAAATGAATAACAATAACGATATCCGTTGGCAACAGCGATTTCAAAACTTTAATAAAGCATTCAAATACCTGCAAGATACCCTAACAATAAAGGACCCCTCGGATGCAGAACGTGCAGGTATTATACAGTTTTATGAAGTTGCCTTTGAACTGGCCTGGAAAACCCTAAAAGATTTCCTGACAGCAGAAGGATTTTCGGTAAAAAGTCCACGGGAAGCCATAAAAACAGCTTTCCAAAATGGATACATCAACAAGGGAGATTTGTGGATAAATGCTCTGGACAGCAGAAATCTCTCTGCACATACCTACGATGAAGCAATGGCCCGGGAGTTGGTCCAAAACATTAAAACAATATACTTTCCGCTTTTGAAAGACTTTGAAGAATGGGGAAAACAAAAAATAAAGGAGTGACCATACCGGGTATTGATAACAGGAACATGGAACTTATCATCAACAGCCTGAAACAATTCCCCGAAATTGAATCTGCCATTGTGTTCGGCTCCCGGGCTATTGGAAACTTTAAGTCCGGTTCAGATGTCGACATTGCGGTAAAAGGTAATAGCATTAATCAACTTATATATACCAAACTGTCAGGCATTCTTAATGAAGAGCTTTCATTGCCATGGTATTTCGACGTTATTCCCTTTGATGCAATTAAAAACAACGACCTTAAAGACCATATTAACCATGTGGGAATTGAATTCTACCACAAAGAAATCAAATCATAACAACAGATTTAAATTATCAATGAGTGCGGTATAAAAAGCATATTTTTGTCAAGATCAAGGCGTTTTAAATTTTTGTGCCGGAGTTAACTCGTTGTTAATGAGGATGCAAAAATTTGAAACAACACAGAGCCTGGCAACAAAGATGCTTTTTAGACCGGGCTCATCAATTAACGGCGGATAAACATCCAGCGTCAACGTTATCTACATGGCCTGTTTTTCCGCCACTTAGTTATTGAGAAAATCATTAAAGCTCGTATAGTTAAAGAAACCAAAGAGATTGCACCAAAATCGCACAACCTCTTTTATCTTTCCGATAAAGCCAATTTGAAATTTTCTGAGGATGAAGAAATTTTCCTTGGTATTTTAATGCAATATCAACTACAAGGAAGATATCCGGATTACAACCCTGTAATCCCTGACAAAAACAAAATTGAGGACTACTTACTTAAAACAAAAAACTTACTTGAATGTCTAAATCAGAAACTATAGATATTTTAAAAAGATACATTGCTCTTCTAAATACAGAAGGCTTTGATGTAAGCCAGGCTTTTTTGTTTGGAAGTTATTCTACCGACGAAGCAAAGGAAGATAGTGATATTGATGTATTAATTGTTTCAGACAAAATGAACAAACCGGATGAGCAAACCATTGGTAGAGCATGGATGCTGACAAGAAAAATAAATTCCCGGATAGAACCCCTTTTTATAAACCCTGACCGTTTCTATAGCAATGAGAATTCTCCTCTGATTGAGAATATCAAAGAAAACGGTATTGAGATTGTTTAGATATCAAAAAGAAATATTTATGAATCTAAACAATGACCCAACATACATCGAATTAAAGTCTCTTGCCGAAAAATACCCGGAGAACACACTGCTTAAACTCAAGCTATAATATGCTTTACGAAGTTCTCAAAGAGGAAATATAACCTTTAAATGAATTCACAAATAAAATCTTTAAGCGGCTGCGCCGTTTTGTTTGAGGGAACCGCTAATTTTACGAATTACACGAATTAAAAACCGCTTTGCGGTTTAATAAACAGCGAAGCTGTTAAAAATTCGCTTAATTCGTAAAATTCGCGGTTCCCAAAAAAAGTTGCGAAGCGACCACCGCACGAAGGGCAAAACATTTCGTTGATAAAACATGAGTGAAACTGTAATATAAACAGAGAATCTTTCAAAGATTTACAGATTAGGCGTAACAGGCACCCCCGAATAAGTTCGGCTAAGCTTTAACAAGCAAAGCCTACCTAAATCGGGGCAGGCTCCTGACCTATTTGAAAATCATTAAATAGTGCCTGTCTGTAAACACCCAAAAAATTTTTACAATTTGAGTTTCTTTTCAGAAAGTGTCATTTACAAGGCTTGCGAAGTCCGAAAATACGGAGTTTACTTGTCGTAAATGAGTAATTTTCGGACGAGCGTAACGCAGTAAATGCCACTTTATGGACAGAAATTAAATATAAAAGCATTTACAGACAATGTACTATTATCGTAAATGTTTCCATATAAACGCCATTGCAACGGAGTAATTATATCATTATCTTTGATAAAAAAGGTAACTAATGAAGGCAATTGAATTTACCTCAAATCTCAAAAATAAAACCATTACACTGCCGGAATACATTTCCGGACATATTGAAAATAGTAAAAAAGTAAGAGTTATTTTGCTTCTGGAGGATAATAATAACGATACAAATGTTTCTTCCCAAAATGAGGGATATAAGGCAGCCGGAAAACTTAAAGACTTTTCATCGCCCGATAAAGTTGAAGAAGAAAAAACCGCCTGGGAAAAACACCTAAGAAAAATAAATATGGAAATCATTGATGTCAATTACATTCTTAGGTATCTCCTAAAAGACATTGATGAACAATATCTGCAAGCAGCTTCTGTTATTGAAAACCATAAATACAAAAGTTTTATCCAATCGAACTTCAGTCTTTCAGGAGATTTATCCTGCGCGAATATCTTCAGTACAAAATACTGGATTATGTTCTGCTAATAAAGACTTACGTAAATTAAAGCCTCCAAAGACATAAAAGTATCATCTTTAAAAAAATACCATGCAAACTAAAACCAACAATTTAAACCAAATATTATCCCAAATCGAATATCTTAGCTATGATGAAAAAATTGAAGTTATGGACAGAATCATACGTAGTTTTAAGAAACAAAATTCATCTGCCAGAGAAGGACTGACCAGACTAAAAGGCTTGGGTAAGGGTCTTTGGAATAACATTAACGTGGATGAATACATAGATTCTCAACGAAAAACATGGGATTAATCAGAAAATTTTCCGGGAAAAAAGTTTTTCTGGATACAGCACCTATCATTTATTTTATCGAAGAAAATCCGGTATACATTACACGTCTGGAAAAACTGTTTAATGCCAACGCAGAAGGTTCGTTTGTTTTCAGCACGTCTGTCATTACTCTTATCGAAGTTCTGGTACTCCCTTTAAAAAATGACCAGGTTGAGTTATCTGAACAGTACTCAAACATCCTTTGTTATTCACCATCAATAGAGATGATCGATATCAATGCAGATATTGCAAAAAAGGCTGCTAAAATCAGAGCTAAATATGGCTTTAAAACGCCTGATGCAATCCAACTGGCATCTGCATTGCAATCTGGTTCAGATTTTTTCATAACCAACGACAATCAGCTTAATAAATTCATAGAATTAAAAGTTGTTCTGGTTGATCAATTAACTTGAAACATCTATGATACAATATTTTTCAAATAAATGAATCCACAAATAAAATTTTTAAACGGCTCCGCCATTTTGTTTGGGGAACCGCGAATTTTACGAATTATGCGAATTAAAAACAACTTTACAGTTTAATAAACAGCGAAGCTGTTCCCAATTCGTGTAATTGACAACATCATTATTTTCTTTTTAAGGTGTTATAGAACTCCTTACAGTCGTTTCGGTAACAAAAATCGTTGCGTAGCAAACCCCCGCAGGGTCAAATACAATTAGTTGAAAATAAAGGTCGATAAATTGTGTAATTCACTTAAATCACTTATATTGTTTTTACAAAACTGATACCGATGATAATTGAAAGAGACAAAAACGAACTTAAGATCAGAATCCAAACAAGCAAAAATTCAAACCGTATTCAAGCAATAATTGATTACCTGAAGTACGAAGAATTAACGGCAGATAGTCATGTCTCTCATGAAGATGCTGACGAAGTCATTGCATCTGCTAAAAAAGGGCGTTGGAACAAAATCAGTAATTTACACAAATAATGATATATGCAAACCAACAAAGAGTATATATTAACCCAAATAAAAGAAATAATTAAAGAGCGTGCCCCTGAGGCAAAAGTCTATTTGTATGGATCACGATCAAGGGGGACTTCAAAAAAGAACTCAGACTGGGATTTATTGATACTCTTGAATAAAGATCACATCTCCCCTGATACTGAACAACAAATAACATCTCCCCTGTATGATCTTGAATTCAACACTGGTGAAATAATAAGCCCAATGATATACAGCCAACAAGAATGGTATAACAAATACAGGCTTACACCATACTTCAGAAATGTAATGCGTGACGGGATATTATTATGACTCAATATAGGGAGGAGGATTATATCAATTACAGAATAGAGCGCGCCAGAGAAACCATTCTGGAAGTGCAAACTCATATTGAGAACGAATTTTGGAATACTGCCATAAACCGTATGTATTATGCGTGCTTTTATGCTGTAAGCGCACTTCTATATAAACACAAAATTGAAGTTGGAAGCCATGCAGGAACAAGAAACAAGTTTGGAGAAGTATTTGTTAAAACAGGAATTATTAATAGAGAAGTAGCCAAACATTATACTGATCTTTTTGAAAAAAGACAAAAAGGTGATTATAACGATTTCTTCGACTATGATGAAGAAACTGTATTAAGATTATTCCCTAAATCTCAACAGTTCATCGATATTATTGAAAAGGCTCTAAAGGAATAATTATTTGAAAACCAAAAAATTCAAATCAGACCTTTTTATTAACTTAGGTGAATTAACTTTGAAATACAAAAGGATTGTTCGGTAAATAAATCCACAAATAAAATTTTAAACGGCTGCGCCGTTTGTTTGGGGGAACCGCGAATTTAACGAATTACACGAATTATGCCCTTCGGGCAGGGGTTGCTATGCAACACTTTTGAAAAACTACTTGCAGTTCTATTAATTCGTTTAATTCGCTTCGCCCGGCTTTCTTTGCGGAGCAAAGCGGCAGAGCCGAGCGGCCGCTTGCTTGCAAGAATTGACAACATCATTATTTTCTTTTTAAGGTGTTATAGAACTCCTTACTGTCGTTTCGGTGACAAAAAATCGTTGCGTAGCAACAACCCAAAGGACACAATGAAATGAACACGAAACACATAACCCCGCCACACACCCCCTAACCCCCTGAAAGGGAACCAGCACCCGTAACACAAAACACGAAACTCAAAACACACTACACCAACACTTGTCAACACTAAAACAACGCAGCGCCAAAGCCTTTGCATGGAACATGATCGGAAGGTTCTCCAACCAGGGCATTGGCTTTGTTATTTCCATATTTCTTGCCCGCCTGCTGGCGCCCGAAGACTTCGGGATGCTGGCAATGGTAAATGTAGTAATCGGCTTAGCTGCTGTTTTAGTGGATATGGGGCTCGGCTCCGCACTGATACAACGGCAGAATGTAAAAGAAGAGCACTACGGCTCGGTTTTCTATTTCAATGTGGCCGTAGGTACAACACTGTTTCTGTTATTCTTTTTGAGTGCCGGACTGGTAGCAACATTTTATGAGCGGCCCGACCTGAAGCCTATCATGCAGGTGATGTCGCTCAACTTCATTATCAGTTCTTTTTGTAACGTCCAGCGTACCTGGCTGCGGAAGCAACTAAAGTATTCGGTATTAACCAAATCACAAATTTGGGCCATGGTCACAGGTGGCATTACAGGGGTTACACTGGCATTTATGAATCTTGGCGTGTGGGCATTGGTGGCACAAAGCCTTATTTCGAGCCTGACAAACAATATTTATGTCTATTTCTTTACCGGATGGAAACCCAAACCAATTTTAAGGAAAGATGCACTGAAAGAACTGTGGGGGTTTGGGTTTAATATGTTTCTTTCCGGATTATTAGATACCATATACAAACAGTTGGACTCATTGATCATTGGAAAACTGTTCAGTCCGGCAACATTAGGACAATACTTCCGGGCAAAATCGCTCAACCAGTTTATCATCAATTACACCTCCGGGAGTCTGATGTCGATACTATTTCCGGTACTAAGCGAAATTCAGCATCAGGAAGAACGGTACAAAAATGTGGTCAAACGTTCATTCCACATCCTCAATTTTGCAGTGTTTTTTATTCTGGGTTTTCTTTATCTGACGGCGCAGGACATCATCGTTATTTTGTTTTCCGCAAAATGGTTACCTTCGGTAGAATATTTTAGAATTATTGTCCTGGCGGGTTTTGTTTATCCTTTTAGTGCTTTGTTAGTCAATATTATTTCCAGCAAAGGCAATTCAAGAGCTTTTCTGAGGCTTGAAATATGGAAGAAAGTAGTAACAGGGCTTAACTTCGCTATCGGCTTCTGGTTTGGCCTTAAAGGGTTTCTTTACGGAATGGTTATAGCTTATTCTATTGCACTTCATTTCAACATTATTTTCGCCTCAAAAGAGATGAAAGTCCAAAAGCGATGGTTCTACCAAATTATCTGGAAATACCTGACAATCTTAATAATCACTACTGGTGGACTGCGAATAATTGAGCTACTGGCCTGGCAGCCGGAGTCTCTTTGGTTGCACGGCATTCTGTTTGGAGGTTCCTTTACAGCAATATATCTTGGCCTCACTCGCTTGTTTCGGCTGGAGGGCCTGATGATTGCGTTGGATGAAGTGAAAAATGCAGATATAATGGGAGTAGTAAGGAGAAAAATTAAAAAACGTTAGTTGCAAGGTGGAAGAATTTAAACGCTGTGAGACTCTGTAGAATTTAAAAAGATATTTCACAGTATCGCACAGCGGAAACACAGGGTCTCACAGAGAAAAACAATAACAGCTAATAGTTAACAGACAACACCCATTGAAAAAACGAATCATACTGATTAAATTTAAGCAAATGAACCAAACAATAAACACCATGCAAAACATACAAATTGAAGATAAAAAAAACAGCCTGATCCTTACCATTAACAAAAAAGGATTAGACAAAGATTACCTAATAAGGCTTGTTAAACGGTTGCAGACAGAGGATTTGATCTACAAATCGGGAATAAATGAAGATATTCTTGATATTGCAGAAGATGTGAACAACGATTGGTGGAACAAAAACAAGGAAGATTTTTTGAAATAAACCCAGAAATGAGCAAAAGCACACTGGTCGTCGATACAAACATTATTTTTTTCTGCTTTAATTCCTGAAAGATCAAGTATCAGAGATTTACTATTTGAGAGTGATTTCCTGTTTTATGCTCCAAACTTTTTAATTTATGAGATTTATTGTCATAAAAGAAAAACCCCTGAAAAATTCAAAGCTCAACGAACAGGAATTCTACATCGTACTTAACAATTTGTTGGAGTGTATCTACTTTGTTCCTATTGCTTTAATTGACAAAAATTCAAGGATAAAAGCTCATGAGCTTTGCAACGATATTGATGAAAAAGACACTCCTTTTGTTGCTCTGTCTATTTACTTGAAAAGTCCTCTTTGGACCGGCGATAAAATCCTCAAAGACGGCCTAAAAAGAAAAGGTTTCAAATTACTGTTTTAGTGGCCAGCTACGAGCTATCAGCTATAATTAGCTCTGTAAATACACTGTGTAACTAAATAATATTTCACAGTGTCCCACAGAGGAAGCACAGGGTCTCACAGAGAAAAAATAAAAACTCTGTGCTACTCAGTGCATAACACCGTGATACTCTGTGTAACCTTAATCCTGTATAACCAAAAACTACAAAGATGAATCAAAACGACCTAACCCACGAAATCCTTGATTCCGCCTACAAAGTTCACTCAGCCTTGGGCCCGGGATTGCTTGAATCTGCATACCAAACATGCCTGATTCATGAGCTAAACAAAAAAGGATTAGAAACCATTGCTGAACAACCGGTTCCGATCGTTTACGATGACATTAAACTTGATTGCGGATACCGACTTGATATATTAGTAGAAAACACTGTAATCATTGAACTAAAAACGGTAGAAGCATTTACAGACGTTCATACCGCACAAATATTGACCTACTTAAAGTTTAGCATAAAGCACGTTGGATTGCTTATTAATTTCAATGTAAAGAGTTTGAAAAATGGTATTCGCCGATTTGTACTGTAGGACAGGTTCACAGAGGCTCACTGAGTTTACACAGTGTCATACAGAGTTTTTATTTTTACTCTGTGTAACTAAAAAACTCCGTGACACTCTGTGAATAACTCTGTGATACTCTGTGTAACTAAAAACCATGAACAAAATACCCGTCACATCCCCCCTCCTCCCACCACTCGAGGAGTTCCAACCATACTTAGAGAAAATATGGGAATCGAAATGGCTTACCAATAACGGCCAGTTCCATCAGCAACTGGAGCAGGAGTTGTGTGATTATTTGGGAGTAAAACATGTTTGTCTTTTCGGCAACGGCACCTTAGCCCTCATTACGGCTCTCCAGGCATTGCGCATCACCGGTGAAGTTATTACTACCCCGTTCAGTTTTGTGGCCACCACCCACTCGCTCTGGTGGAACAACATCAAACCGGTGTTTGTGGACATAGAACCGGAAACATTCAATCTTGACCCCGAAAAGATAGAAGCTGCCATTACTCCACACACCACAGCCCTCATGCCGGTGCATGTATATGGCAATCCTTGTAATATTGAAGCCATCCAACAAATTGCCGATACCTATAACCTGAAAGTGCTTTACGATGCTGCTCATGCCTTTGGCTTAGAAAAAGACGGAGAATCGGTTCTAAACTTTGGCGATTTGAGTGTTCTGAGTTTCCACGCAACCAAAGTATTTAACACTTTTGAAGGTGGCGCCATCATCTGTCACGATGAAAAGATGAAACAACACATCGACGACCTTAAAAATTTCGGCTTTCGCGGGGAAACAAAGGTTATTGCTCCCGGCATCAACGCAAAAATGAATGAGGTGCAGGCCGCTTTTGGACTTATGCAACTCAAATACATCGACAAGGCAATCGCTCGCCGAAAAGAGATTGCAGAAACTTACAGGGAAAAACTAAAAGACATCCCCGGCATCCGTTTTCTCAACGATCTACCCGGCATCAAACACGCTTATTCCTATTTCCCTGTCCTGATAAATGAAACAGAATACGGCAAAAGCCGCGATGAACTCTATGAACACCTGAAAGAAAACAACATATTTGCTCGCAGATATTTTTATCCGCTCATCAGTAATTTTCCGACATACAAGGGACTGCCATCCGCGGCACCCGGTAACCTGCCTGTAGCCAACGAAGTAGCGGAAAAAGTGATTTGTTTGCCGATATACCCGGATTTGGAAATAAGTGATGTAAACAGGATTGTGGAGATTTTAAAAACTCTGTTATACTCTGTGTAAACTCTGTGGTACTCCGTGTAACCAAGAAATATTTCACAGTGTTTCACAATGAAAACACAATGTCACACAGAGTAAAAATAAAAACTCTGTGCAAACTCTGTGATACTCTGTGTAACCAAAAAGTATTTCACAGTATCGCACAGTGGAAACGCAGAGTTTCACAGAGTAAAAAGGAATAGCACCATCAGCTAATAGCTAAATAAATCTCCCGATAAACCGTGACAAGTTGTGTTACGAAAAAACTTTACTCAGACCAAATTTGCTTTCCTTTCCGGGTTTAAGTATTTTTGAATTAAGGATCGGAGGTGAGCGAAAAACATTGAAAACAACAAGATAATACGGTCTGACATTTAAATACATAAAGCATGAAAGGAATAATAAACATAGAATATCCGAAATATCTAGCTAATAACCTGGGACTTAGCGAAAAGGATTTTCAATCAGAAATAAAAATAAGTTCTATGGTAAAACTGTATGAACTTGGACGAATTTCTTCAGGCATTGCAGCACAAGTTTTAGGCTTATCAAGAGTTGATTTTCTGGATTTACTTGCCAGATACAATGTTTCAGTATTTGGTGGATACAATACTGATGAAATAAATGAAGACATTGCAAATGCCTAATATTGTTTCAAATACAACTCCAATTATTTCTCTTTTAAAATTAGGGCGTCTGGAGCTGCTTCAAAAGATTTACTCACAGATTTATATCCCCGCAGCAGTATATAAAGAAATTGAAGCCGGAAAAACAAAAGGATATTATCAGGATTTATCTCAACTTAAGTGGATAAAAATTACTGAAATTCAAGACAAACAAGCCGTCAAATTTTTTCTTGACCTGGATGCCGGGGAAGCAGAAGCAATCGTATTGGCTACCGAATTAAACGCTGGCCTAATTATTCTTGATGAAAAACTGGGTCGTTTTCACGCCAAACATGCCGATCTTAAAGTTACGGGTACAATAGGGATACTTGTAAAAGCTAAGGCAAAAGGATTCATTAAAGAGCTAAAACCATTATTGGACCAATTGACTGACAAAGACGTTTGGATAAGTGATAAACTCAAAATTGAAATCCTTAAAAGAGTTGATGAAGAATAAGCTCCTTAGCCCGACAATCACAAATTACCGAATGGCTCAACAATTCCCACGGTATTTGCAGTAATTTGTTTAAAGAACTTACTAAAGGCCAATTGTATGAATCTTTTAAATAATAATGAGATAAACAATATTGTTTCTTTTCCTGACGAAGTTGATACAATGGACTTATTGCAAAAACAAAACATTTCAAATTTTGAAAAAGACAATGCTGTTTTTCACTGGATTTTGCTATTAGAAAACACGAATAAATTTGACCTGACCAATACGACGGTGAAGACAGGCTTTTCTTTGCCTTTTCAGGAAGCTGCCCGGGAAGAAACCGGCTTTTTCAACGATAATTATGATTTTACATTATCCTTGCCCGTAAAAAAAACATTCAGAGTTAAAACGAGAATTAAAAAAGTCACTCATTACCAACCCAAACCATTCATTTAAAAATGCAATACCTGTGGTATCAGGCCATTTACAACACCAGTGATTTGCAACAGGGAGACTTTATCCCTGACTGCCCTATTGTTGTCCCTCCCGACACAATAAAAGAAGGTGAAAAAACGGCTTTTTACCTGGATACCATTTACTGAGTAAAAATGATGATTTCTTTGACGATCATCAGGTTGTTGATTTTAGAAACGTATATGGAATCCAAAAAGAGACTCTTTGTAAGCTTGCAGTGGAATTGGGACAACGTATAAGGTTGCTCCCTCCCTACCGGGAACATTTGTCACAAGCTTTTGCCAGATATTTTATGCGGGTAAGACTGCCTCAGGATATAATGATTTAGCTAAAACTATGCATAAAAAACTGTGTTACTTCTGTGTAAATTAATATCTCACAGTGTCGCACAATGAAAACACAATAGAAACGCAGAGTAAAAAGAATAACACCTTGAAAATCTGTGATACTCTGTGTAACTAAAAAATATATCACAGTGTTCCACAGTGGAATCACAGTGTTTCACAGAGTAAAAATAAAAACTCCGTGATACTCTGTGCAAACTCTGTGGTACTCTGTGAAACTAAACATCCATAAACAAAGACCATGTCAACATCAACATCCTTTTACTCGCCCAATGAACTAACCAAACTTGAATTTAAAACCCTCGGAAACAACGTTCTGATTAGCCGCTTTGCCAAATTTTATGGGATAGAAAACATGGAAATTGGCAATAATGTCAGAATTGATGATTTTTGTATTCTGTCAGGAAACATAAAACTGGGTTCATACATTCATATTTCTGCATACTGCGCCCTTTACGGACAATTCGGTATTGAAATGGAAGACTTCACCGGTCTTTCGCCACGGTGTACTTTATTTAGCGCTACCGATGATTTTAGTGGCGACTACTTAATTGGTCCTATGATTTCTCAGGAATACACCAATGTGACAGGTGGAAAAATTACAATAGGTAAATATTCTCAAATTGGGGCAGGCACCGTCATTCTCCCTAAAGTAACGGTTGAAGAAGGGGTTGCTGTGGGAGCTATGTCTTTGGTAAGAAACAATCTGAAAAAATGGAGCATATATGCCGGAATTCCAGCAGAATCAATTAAGAAGAGAAAAAGACGTTGCTTAAACCTTATGCGTTAAAGTTGAAACAAAATGATACTACATCTATGTGAAGACGAAAAATTTATCGATCACGTTATCAATATATTTGAATCAGTTGCTCCAGGGAAAAGCATATATTATATTAAACCATCCGCTGATGAAGACGAAAATTAAATTTAGTTATCTCAAATCATCCAAACATTATTTCCAAACCAACAACATCAAACGAATACACCAAACTAATTAGTTCCATAAATAAATTTGATGCTGTAATCTTTCATAACTTATTTGATTCTTATAAATATACTATACTTGAATACACATCAAAATCCACCCATTTTCATTGGATGTGTTGGGGTGGTGACTTATATTTTCTTCCTGAACTTTCGAGCAACCTTTACTTGAAAGAAACAAAAAAAATTAGATTCAAACAATATAATTTTAATGGGAAAATAGGTTCCCTTTTGTCCGAATATACCAATAGTTTTTATAACTCCGTCTTCAAAATAATTAAGCAACAAGAACACCCGGTTAAGCTAAGAAGAAATCAATTAAAAAAGATAGATTCTGTCTCTACTGTAATCCCTTACGATTATTATCTAATACAAAAACACATCAACCGGAAGATTGAGTTCAAACCATTTAAATATATCACAATTGAAGATGCTTTAGCAGATGAAATAACATCACTTTGCACTGATGAAAATTTTCTGATAGGAAATTCGGCCACTTTAACCAATAACCATCTTGATACTTTTAATTTTCTTATTAATATAAACATAGACAACAAAAAAATTATTGTTCCCTTATCATATGGCGATAAAAAATATGCTGAGTACATAAAAAGCATAGGTGAAGAAATGTTTAAAGAATCATTTATGCCTTTAATGGAATTTCTTCCTTTAATGGAATATCATGCAATATTGAACAGTTGCGGAAATGTAATAATGAACCAAATTCGCCAACAAGCAATAGCTAATATTATAGTTGCACTTTGGAAAGGAGCTCGTGTTTTTCTTAACAAAAAAAATCCTGTCTTTTCGTTTTTCAAAGAAAAAGGATTGAAAATATTTGAAATTGAAGACCTTAAAAGACATCCATCCTTTCCTGACTTTGGGGAATTAGCAACAGTGAACAGGCCTTTATTAAATAAAATCTATAGTAGAAAACAGGTTCAAAAAGAAACCAAAGAATTAATTGATTATTTAACAAATAAAAACTGCGGGGCGAAAGTAAAGAAGTAACATCACGGAAAAAGCCCAAAGAAAGTCACAATTATTATTTGTAGTAATTAACGACAATAGTTAGTTAGTTACAAGTTAAATGTTACCCCCTCACCACCCCACTAACTCCCCTGAAAGGGAGAACCGGGCTGGACCGCAATTCATAGCAGATTAAAACATACGAATGGTACTATATCAAAGGAATCGCGCGGTGGGGGTTCCCCTTAAA
>NZ_AHZV01000257.1 GCF_000250735.1 Anaerophaga thermohalophila str. Valhall | reverse complement strand
ACCATCATTCCTGCCAGCAAGTCATCCTTGAGATCGAACAGGTAATCAGTTTCCTGTTTCGGGATAACGAGTGTATGACCTTTGGCCAGCGGGTTGATGTCAAGAAAAGCGTAATAGTGCTCATCTTCTGCAATCTTGTAACTGGGAATTTCTCCCTTCACGATTTTAGAAAAAATGGTTGCCATAGCTCAGTTTGTTATTGTTCAAAACAAATATCTGTCGCAATTGTACATTTAAAATTACAAAGAAATATCTATGATTTCAAAGGGCACAACTCCCGATGGAACTTTTATCTCCACTTTGTCTCCCACCTTTTTCCCGATAAGTCCTTGTGCGATAGGTGTTGAAACGGAAATTTTTCCTGCTTTCAGGTCAGCTTCAGAGTCTGATACCAGTGTATAGGTCATCACTGAGTTGTTCTTGAGGTTTTTTATTTTGACTTTATTCATCATTTGAACTTTGGATGTATCGATTTTTGATTCATCGATCACCCTGCTGTTCGCGATGGTCTCTTTAAGTTTTGCAATACGCATTTCCAGGAGTCCCTGAGCCTCTTTGGCTGCATCGTATTCTGCATTTTCTGAAAGGTCTCCCTTATCGCGGGCTTCTGCAATTTGTTTAGAAATTTTCGGTCGCTCAACCGATTCTAACTGGGCCAGTTCTTCCCGTAACTTTTTTAATCCCGACTGGGTGATGTAACTGGTACTAGACATTTTTTTGTTCCTCCTATTTATTTGAATTGTTTTAAGTTTTATGGGTATATAAAAAGAAAAGAATCCCGGGACACATTGCATGTCCGGGACTCTTTGCAGCAAATTTAGCAAATGTTCTTTGAATAAAAAAAGAAGAGTCCGGACAAACTGAAGTTCCTAATAATCGGGCCTTTTGAGTATTTCTGAGTAGATGACCGCCTTTCTCAAATCAAACCACTCGAGCGGGTGTTGGAGAGAGGCTTCATCTATGGCAGGCTGGTCATATTCCGATTTCAGGACAGTTTGTCTGCCGGGTGTTTTATTTTTTCGTTGACGCCGGGCATCTCCTGGCGATGTATTGGAAGTAAAAACGTAATCTTCTTTTACAAAGGGTGCATCTTTCAATGTTTCCCTGGTTTCAGCTTTTGGTTTTGAAGGAGGAACCGTTTCACGGCGCGGGCTTTCCGGTTCTTCATCTTCAAATATTTCTTTGAACGGGGAAAAGACTTCATCCATTGGATTTTCTACTTCCCGTTCGGGCATATCACTGCCCGCAGCCTTCTTTTTTTTGAGGGCCGAGAAGATAAAAATCGCCAACATCACGACGATGTATATTATTTCTCCAAAGATGTCGTCCATTTATGAACCGCCGTTTAATTTAAAGTCCTAAATTAGCCCCAAGTTTTGATAAAACCAAATATTGGAGCAAGTTTTGATTTCGTCACGAAAACTAAAATGACGTTGTAAACTCTATACGAATGAATCATCTTAAATCTAATATCTAAAAGTCTAACGATCTATTGGATTATGCAAAGGTTTTTCTTTTTCTTTGTTTTTGCAATTCTTCTTTTAATGAAATCAGGCTGTGGAGAAAAAGATGATTTTCCCCAAAGGCAATTTGTAGGGTATTTTGATCTCACCGACCCACGCTATTCAAAAACTGTTTTTACCGCCATACGGGATATGGACGGTCACGATGTTGGTATCAATGGCATTGTTGTCTATAATATGGGAGGCACTTATTATGCTTTTGATCTTATGTGCCCGCACGAAAAAAAACCGACATGCAGTGTCAGGGTTAACGCCGAAGAAGATACGGATTTTGCGGTATGCGAATGTTGTAATTCAAAATTTCTGATTGCCTCCCCCCAGGGGGATGTGGTTGACGGTCCGGCTGGCCGTGGGTTACAACGTTACAAAACCAGTGTGACTTCGGACGGTTATCTGGTGGTAACTTCTTCGTATTAATGGACTACTGTCATCAATACCTGTAATGATCAGGTTTGAAAGGGCCCTCCGGTTTTACCCCGATGTATGCAGCTTGCTCGGGAGTCAGTTCGGTGAGCTTTACGCCAAGTTTTCCGAGGTGAAGTCTTGCCACTTCTTCGTCGAGGTGCTTGGGTAAAGTGTATACCCCTGTTTTGTAATCGTTTCTCCACAGTTCCAGCTGAGCAAGTGTTTGGTTTGAGAAAGAATTACTCATCACAAAGCTGGGGTGTCCTGTTGCATTACCCAGGTTTACCAGTCTGCCACGCGACAAAAGGATGATACTATGCCCGTCGCTGAATGTAAACTGATCGACCTGTGGTTTTATATTGGTTTCTTTGATTCCCGGAAGTGCAGTCAGTTTTTCTACCTGTATTTCGTTGTCGAAATGCCCGATGTTACAAACAATAGCCATATCTTTCATCTGGCCCATGTGCTCTACGGTTATTACATCGCGGTTTCCGGTGGCTGTTACAAAAATGTCGGCTTCTTTAACAGCATCTTCCACTGTAGTCACTTCATAGCCTTCCATTGCTGCCTGCAAAGCACATATCGGATCAATTTCAGTTACCAGAACACGTGCGCCAAACCCACTCATGCTTTGAGCACATCCTTTACCGACATCGCCATACCCACAAACAACAACGGTTTTACCGGCAACCATTATATCGGTGGCACGTTTTATTCCGTCGGCCAGACTTTCGCGGCAACCGTACAAATTATCAAATTTTGATTTTGTAACCGAATCGTTGACATTAATTGCCGGAAAAAGCAGTTCGTTTCGTTCCATCATCTGGTAAAGCCTGTGAACACCGGTGGTAGTTTCTTCACTCACTCCTTTCATCCCTTTAGCGACATTATGCCACCTTTGCGGATTTTCATTATAGATGATTTTCAGGCGTGCCATCAACTCGCGGAAATCTTCTCCTTCTTCACTGTAATCTTCGTCAAGGAGTGAGGGGTTTTTCTCAATTTCCACACCTTTATGAACCATTAACGTTGCATCGCCTCCGTCATCTACAATCATGTCGGGCCCTTTACCGTCACCAAAGTCGAGGGCTCTTTCGGTGCACCACCAGTAATCTTCCAAAGTTTCTCCTTTCCAGGCAAAAACGGATACGCCCGTTTTGGCAATTGCAGCAGCTGCATGGTCCTGAGTGGAGTAAATGTTACAACTTGCCCAGCGAACTTCGGCACCCAATGCAGTCAAAGTTTCAATTAAAACCGCAGTTTGTACGGTCATGTGCAACGACCCCATGATCTTTGCACCACGCAAAGGGGCCTCTTCGGCATATTTTTGGCGTAATGCCATTAATCCGGGCATTTCTTTTTCAGCATTTTCTATTTCTTTCCGGCCGAAATCTGCCAGCGATATGTCTTTTACTTTGTAATCCATAAAGTTCTGTTGGTAATGATTTATTTTTCCCGGCATTTTCCCGAAGTATTCTGTGCCGGCAATGAAAAGTCGTTACAAACTTTGTTACGCTCGTTTCAATCTGCAAAGGTACTAAATAGTTGTGAAATATGCTAAGTAGTGTCTGTCCATAAAGTACCATTTGCTGTGTTACGCTTACCGCCAAAATACTCATTTACGAAAAGTAAACTCCGTTTTTGGCGGCTTCTCAAGCCTTGCAACTGGCACTTTCTGAACAGACACATGATAAACAGGAAACTTTCCCTACTTTATAGACAGGCACTAAGTTTGAATTGTAAGCCGGACTATATACTATAAGATGCCGCTGTTTTTTAAAATCATCTTTACATCCGCTTCATCTTTTTTCAGTTTTTCTTTCAATGCTTCAAGGTTGGGGAATCTTATCTCCGGACGGGTGCGTTTAATGAATTCAACTGTTATTTCTTCGGCGTAGGCTTCGCGGGAAAAATTAAAAATATGAACTTCAAGTGATTTGGGGCCGGAATCACCATCAACAGTAGGTCTTCCACCGATATTTATCATGCCTCCGAAGTATTTACCAAGCAGATGCACCCGGCAGGCATATACGCCATCATGAGGGATAAGTTTCAAAGGGTCTTCAATTCTTATATTGGCTGTAGGATACCCTATTTCCCGTCCCAGTCTGCGGCCTCCGACTATGCGACCCTTTAGACTGTAGAATCGTCCAAGTAGTTTTGATGCCTCCCATACATCTCCGTCGGCTATCAGTTTCCTGATTGTTGTTGAGCTTGGTTTTACACCTTCTACAAGGGTTGGGCCAAAAAAATCGAAGCTGAAATGATGTCTTTCTGATAACTCCTTTAGTTGTGTTTTGGTGATACCTCCATGTCCAAAACGATGGTTGTATCCTGCTACAATATGTTTCATCCCGATCTTTTCCAGGAGATACTGTTTGATAAATTCTTCAGCCGACAGACAGGAGAGTTCTTTAGTAAAAGGGAGAATGACAATATGATCGACGCCGGCATCGCTCAAAAGGAATGTTTTTTCTTCAAGGGTGGTTAGCAGTCTGAGATTACCCGGATCTTGTTCAAGCACTATCCGGGGGTGTGGCCAGAAGGTCAAAACAACAGATTCGCCCTCTAATTCACGTGCTTTTTTCACCAGAAGAGAGAGCAGAGCTTTGTGCCCTTTATGAACGCCATCAAACATTCCCATTGTTACAACAGGGTTGATGCCCTGGAATTCGTCTATACTTGATTTTATTTTTACCATTTCAGGAAACCGGTTTTTCTCACACTGCAAAGGTATAAATGTTTTTCCGGGAGTTTTGTTTTTGTATAAAACTCTTTATATTTATCTTCTGAAAATGATTGTTTTAAAAGCATTTGCCTGATATGGAACAGTATTTACTTGAATTGATAAAAAACAATAACCGCGTGATTGTGCCCAACTTCGGAGCTTTCATAGTATCACGCGATGCCGGTACCACCGTGTTGTTTAACAATTTCCTTAGTTTTAATGACGGGTTGTTAATCAACCATGTAAGTAAAAAGGAAGGAGTTGATACCAATGAAGCGACACAGCGTGTTTCTGATTTTGTGGATAAAATAAAGCAGGAACTGGACTTGCAGGGAGAGTATACTATTGAAAAACTTGGTAGCTTTACCAAAGACCAGAACGGAATTTTACGATTCACTCAGGATCCGGGTGTAGCCAGTCTGATCCCGGACGAGAAGACAGAAGAGCCTGAGAAAGAAGAGGATTCCGGACTACTCGATATCGACAGTGAAGCTTCATCGGGAGAAGCAGCCCCGGATGATGAAAAAAAGGAGGAGGCTTCGGAGAAGAAAAAGGATACAGCTGCCAGGAAGGACAAAAAGTTGCTTAATCTGGAAGAAAAAAAGGAAGAAACCGAAATAAAATCTTCAAAAAGTGCCGCCAGTGAGAAGAGCACTTCTTCTGAGAAAGAAAAGATTGCCACATCGGGGGGTGGGACAACTACAACTCATGATGATACTGTGATTGAAGGTCGAAGAGGATGGCCATGGTGGCTTATTATGTTGATCATTTTGATCCCGGTTGCTTTGGTGCTTGTTTATTTCCTTTTTATTAGAGACCGTGAAGCACAAGAGGAGACAAAAGTGCCTGTTGAAACCGAAGTGGTTGACACCATCGCAAAAAAACCCGGAGTTGACAGCGCTGCAATAAAGAAGCAACAGGAAGAAGTTCTCAGGAAGGAACAAGCCGATAAAGAAGGGGAGGCTGAAAAGAAAGAGAAGGTTAAAAGTGGCCCCCGTCACCACATTATTGTAGGTAGCTTCGAGCATGAAAAAAATGCCGATGACCTTGTGAAAAAACTGAAAGATAAAGGCTATCAGAATGCGTTTGTATTTAAGCGAAACAATCTGTTTATGGTAAGCGCTGCATCTTATGAATCTTTGATTGATGCACGCGAAGCACAGGAAATGTTTGTTCAGAAGGAAAAAATGGAGAACTGGATTTTGACGCGAAGGTAAAACGGAATGTGAACATCCTGTATTATTGAGTCCACTCCAAAAAGTCTCTTTTGCCAATCTCATTGTTTATTTTGACGGGCGGTTTTATGTATTAAGATAACTGCCCGTTTTTCTTGAGTTATGGAGTATCTGTTGATCGTATCATTGGTGTTGTTGCTTATTTATTCCGGGTTTCTGTTGATGTTTCGTCATGGGTGGCACCGGTTAAAGGAGGTAAACACGCAGCATAAATTGTCGGGTAATGTTTTTATATCGGTAATAGTACCATATCGTGATGAAGCCCATAATCTGGAAGCGTTGATCCACGAGCTCTCCCGTCAGCGGTTTTCTTATCATCACCTCGAAGTCATTATGGTAGACGATGGCTCTGAGGATGGGGGTCCGGAATTATTAAAGAGAATTCAGACAAAATTTTCATGGCTCAGATTGTTTTATTCTGATGGTTCCGGAAAGAAACATGCTCTTCGTTATGGGATATCACGAGCAACAGGTGAGCTGATTGTCACAACAGATGCCGATTGCAGGGTCGGAAAAGACTGGTTGCAAACCATTGCAGAGGGTTATATCAGTAGTAATCCGGATATGATTGTGATGCCGGTGGAGATGGTTGGAGGAAACAGCATTCTGGAAAATTTTCAGCAGATCGATTATCTGGCCATGCAAATGGTGACAGCCGGGGCTATTGGTGAAGACCGTCCGGTTATTTGCAGCGGCGCGAACCTGGCGTTTAAGAAAAAATCTTTTCTTGAAGCATCCCGATATGCCGAAGGCCGGGATTATCTGTCAGGCGATGATGTTTTTCTGCTACATGCTTTTAAAGGACTTGGATTTAAGGTTGTTTATCTTAAATCGGTGCAGGCCATGGTCAGAACAGTTCCTGCCAGGTCGTTTAAAGAATTCCTGCTGCAAAGAATGAGGTGGGGAGGGAAAAGCATAGGGTATAAAGATCGCTTTACCCGGATGACTGTGTTAATCATTCTCCTGACCAATTCTGTTGTTGCATTTCTTTTTTGCGCAAGTTTCCGGAATGTTTGGGCATTATTAGTATGGGTAGCTGTTTTTTTGATAAAGATGTTGTCCGACTGGTATTTGTTATCATCGGGAAAAAGTTTTTTTTCTTTTACATTACCAGTTTTTCATTTTTTGATTTATTCTCTTTTTTACCCGTTTTACATTGTAGTGGCCGCAATAGGTTCTTTGGTCACAAAAGAACGGTGGAAACAAAGAAAAGGCAAGTAGTGCCTGCCTTCAATCTTTTCGTTTCAGGGGGTTTTATCAAGACAACAGCCTCATTTTTTTTGGCTGGCCAGCAGTTTTATTCCTTTGATAAGGAAGAACTGCAGCGTTAAAACAAAAATGATGGCTGCTCCTCCCGGTATGTTCAACCATGAAGCGACCAGTAGCCCGATTAATGATCCGGTAACACCGAAAATTGCTGAGCCGAATATGATGGGTTTAAAATTCCCTGAAAACAGAAAAGCAGTGTTTTGAGGTATGGTGAACAGGCTTAATACCAGTATGATACCCATTGTTCTGATGCTTAAAACAATGGCCAGTGCTATAAGTATGGCCATAATATTTCTGACTAAAGCCACGGGAAGTCCCCTTGTTTTTGAAAACTCCGGATCGAAAGCGGTATATACAATCGGTCGGAAAAACAATATAAAAAATACTATTGTCAGGATGAGTACCCCACTCAGGATCCAAAGGTCGGCAGTTCCCACCGACAGGATGCTTCCAAACAGAAAGCTCATGAGATTCGGGGTATATCCGGGGGTCAGAAAAACAAAGATAATGCCCAGAGCCATTCCCAGCGACCATAATATGGCAATGGCACTGTCTTCTCTTACTTTTCCTTTTGTTGCAATCCATTCTATACCAAGTGCTGTTGAAATAGCAAAAACAACTGCACCAAGGAAAGGATTAATGCCAAAATAATAGGCCATTCCTATTCCTCCAAATGAAGCATGCGTAATACCGCCGCTGATAAAAACAATTTTCCTGCTCACTATGTAGGTGCCTATCATGGCAGCCAGCAAACTTGTGAGTATTGCAGCAAGTAGTGCATTCTGGAAGAATCGGTATTCGAAGAGTGACAATAAGTTTTCCATAGCGATCAATGCTTTTTTAAAACACGGTGTGGTATTTGTCCGTGAGTGATTAAATCGATAGGGCAATTGTAAACCTGAAGCATCTCTGCCGTCAGCACATTCGAAGGGTGATAGTGTAGGGTACCGTTCACACAGGCAATGGTTTTAACGATTGATGAAATGGTTCCAATGTCGTGTGAAATAAGGAAAATGGCCATAGACTCGTTCAGCCTTTCTAACAACTGGTACAATTCGCCTTCAAAATTACGATCCACAAAAGTGTCGGGTTCGTCGAGGACAAGGAGTTGAGGATCGTTGATGATGGCCCTGGCAAGCAGGGCTCTCTGCAATTGACCTCCCGAGAGTTCTCCAATAGGCCGGTCTCCCAACCCGTCGAGCCCCATTTGAGCAATGAGCCTCTCAGCCTTTTCCCGGAGTTTTCCCGAAACCGGCTTCCACCAACTCTGCCCCGATGAGTTTCCGGATAGTACAACTTCCCTTATTGTAATTGGAAAAGCACGGTCAATTTGCGAGACCTGTGGCAGATAGCCAATATTTAAACGGCCGGAGGGGAAAAGTACCTGGCCACGAAATGGTTTAAGTATTCCGAGCAAAATTTTTGAAAGAGTGGTTTTGCCTCCTCCGTTGGGGCCTATAACACCGACAAAGTCGAACGGATAAATGTCAAGATTGACATCTGTCAAAACAGGGTCCCCGTTGTATCCTGCCGATACATTTTTTAATGAAACCAGTGGTAATTTTGAATTCATGGTTGTGCCAGATGTTTTTCCAGTAATTGTTTTATACCGTATAAATTTTTAGCCCAGTCGTAGGCCAGAGGATTGATAACGACCAGTTCCGCTCCTGTTGCATCTTTTACCATTTGAGCGTTGCGCTGGTCAAATTCGGCCTGGATAAAGATGAGCCTGATGTTCTCCCTGTTCGCTAAATCTATCAGATCCTTAAGTTGGCGGGGAGAGGGTTCCTTTCCTTCATGTTCAATGGATATTTGTTCAAGCCCGTAATCCCTGGCAAGGTATGACAAGGCCGGATGAAAGATCATGAATTTTTTTTGAGACAACGTTTGAGCTAAGTCTGTAAATTCATTATGCAGCTGTGTTACTTCATTGTAAAACTCAGAATAATTTTTTTCAATAATCTCTTTATGCTCGGGAAAAGCTTTGATGAGACCCGCTTTTAGTTCAGGCAGAAATGCTTTTACCATTTTTGGAGACATCCAGATATGAGGGTCTGTTCCTCCTTTGTGGACATGATCTCCATGAACTTCATCTTTTGCTCTTATTAATTCTATTCCTTCTGAGAGCGTCAGAATTTTTAAGTCATTATTGATATCTTTTATGCGTGGCATCCAGGATTGTTCAAAGCCTAAATATCCTATACTAATATAGAGTTTCGAGTCCGACAGTTTCATTAATTGCTGCGTCGTAGGTGAATAAGTGGCAGGACTTGCTCCCATTGGTACCATAACCGTAACATCTACCTGTCCGGATGTAAGCCGATCCGCGAAATACCTGAGGGGTTCAATAGAAACTGCAATTCCTGATTTTTCATTTTGTCCGTGGAGGCATCCCTGTAATGTAATAAGAGCCGGAAAAACCAGGATAAAGGCTATTCTTTTTAATACTTTTTTCACCATAATGTGGAGGACTTAATTTATTAACGGTATTATTGTCTGTTTTTCTGATTCTGAACTTTCGATTCCGGGTTCTTACCGGATGATTTGTTTTTTTCGGTGTTTTTCTTGCATTTGTCGCAAATACCTTCTACAACCAGCCGTGCAGAATAAAATACAAATCCTTTGGGAAGTTGGTCACGGTCAATATCAAGTTGGGGCATACAAATTAATTTGTGACACCGGATACAATAGAAATGTGCGTGATCGTTGCGTTTAAAGTTACCGGCCAGTTTATATTTCCGGGTGTTATCGTCAATCACAATTTTATGTAGTATTCCTTTTTCGGTGAATAGCTTAAGGGTACGATAAAGCGTTACCCTGTCTGTTTGATCCGGCAGTTTCTCTTCCAGTTCTTTTTGGGTAAGAGCGACCCCGTCGCCCCAGAAATGTTTAATTATCTCTTTTCTGATTGCCGTTCCGGAGAGACCATAGGCCCTGAGTAATTTTGTTATATTTTTTGTTTCTGCAACCATGTTGCAAAAATAATATTTCGTTCTGAATTTTGCAACCATGTTGCAAAATTATTTTCATTCATGTACCAATGAATAGTGAATAGTGCCTCAACGAAGAGTTATCTTGCTTTAAATATATGGATTGCAATGTTGTGTATTATTAATGACGATATCGGGACGGGTTGTCTTACTTCGGTTTGTTTTTGAGAAGGTTTTAGCTGAAATATTGATTATCTTCGCGGAGTTTCACTATGACACTGCAAGAGTGTAAAGGATTTAAGCAAAGAAAGAAGTATGGTAAATTATCCTCTTTTGCCGGAAGGAAACATTTTACTTTACGCAACGTAAATAAGATAGACCGTTAGAATTTGTGTTTTGCTGCATGAATTTAGCGGACTATTGTAAATAGTGTCTGTCCATAAAGTACCATTTGCTGTGTTACGCTCGCCGCCAAAATCCTCATTTACGAAAAGTAAACTCCGGTTTTGGCGGCTTCGTAAGCCTTGCAACTTGTACTTTCTGAACAGACACACATATTGTGAAAAAATTTTGCGAGTTTATATACACGCACTAAATATACACAAAAAACAGTATGGCCAGAATTTTAGTTTGTGAAGACGACAGATTAATTGCCGGAATTATCGGCAAAGTGCTCGGCGATGAGAGTCATCATGTGAAGGTCGTCAGAGACGGGAGTATGGCCATTGCTGAACTCAGGAAAGAAAGTTTCGATCTGGTGATTACCGACATGATTATGCCGGGTAATTCAGGCCTTGATGTGATCAGATTTATTCGCAGGCAACTGCGTTCGAGTTGTCCCGTGTTAATTATGTCCGGTCTTTCGGAAAAGGAACATGTGATAAAAGCCAAAAAACTGGGTGCCAGTGATTTTTTGTCCAAACCGGTGCAGGTCGAGAAGTTGAAGCGAAAGGTTTCACACCTTATTCCCATATCTGGTTTTAATGAGGATGAGGATAATGGGCACAGACGGAAACGGCTTATTATTTGATTTTGAGGTGTATATTAACTTCTTCCTGAACGATATCCACAAGGGAATCGATTATTCACGGGAACAGCACCCCCCCGCACTTATACGGGGGGAATTATCAGTTATCTGCAGCCTCATAAAGAAGGGTTTCTCTTCTTTTTTTGAATTTAAAGTAATTTTATACACCTCCTTTTGCAAGCAATTTTTCAATGTTGTAGAATACAGCATGGTCATAATTTTTTCTCACTTTAACATCGAGCACATCATACAATTTTTTAAGTTGAAGTACGATTTGCTCAAGTTTTTCATCCTCCGCTACAAGAAGGTATATAATGCTCGTTTCACCTTCGCCGATTGTACCGCAAAGAATACCTTCCATATTATAGCCTCTTCTTGAAAACAGGCCGGTGATGTGCGACATAACACCGGGATGATTGTTCACATGAAGTTCAATTATCAGCTGGTTTTTTGTTTCCATTGTTTATTTCTTTTTGTTCTATTTTAGTGTACTTTTTTTGTCAGTAGATCATATCTTTATTCGGAGCCCCGGGGCGTACCATTGGCAGCACTTTTTCCGATGTGTTGATTGGCACATTCACAAGGACAGGGCCTGGGTGTTCCAAGGCATTCATAAGGTCATCCAACGGATTGGCAGAGGTTGTAAGGTCCATGCCCGAAATTCCAAAAGCTCTGGCTATAGCAGGAAAATCCGGTTTGGCTTCAAATTGAGTAGCCATATAGTTTTTGCTGAAGAAGAGCTCCTGGTGTTGTCGCACCAGCCCAAGACTTTGATTGTTAAAGACCAGAACTGTGATGTTAAGATTATTCTCAGACATGGTAACCAATTCCTGGATGTTCATTAGTATGGAGCCGTCTCCGCTGAAACATACTACCTTTTTGCGGGGATTTGCCAGAGCAGCACCTATCGCAGCAGGCACTCCGAATCCCATAGTGCCCAAACCACTGGAACTGATGAAAGTACGGGGATTTTTGAACGGCCATACCTGGGCTACCCACATTTGATGCTGCCCCACATCGGTACTGATTATGCTGTCTTCCGGAACATGGTGCGCGACACTTTTAATGATATTGAGCGGATGGAAGATATCTTCTCCTTCTTCAGGCGCAGAGACATACGGCATTTCAGACTTGAGTTCTGAAAAACGATCTATCCATTGTTCGCGCTTGTTTACCTGAATAAAGGGAATGATTTCACGGAGTACATCTTCTGCGGAAGCATTGAGGCTGTAATCGGCCTTTTTTATTTTGTTTATTTCCGATGCATCTATATCAATATGTATTATTTCGGAGTTTTGGCAAAAGTTACTGGATACTCCGGTAGCCCTGTCGTCGAATCTTGCTCCGAGAGCAATCAGAAGATCGGCTTCTTCGATTAGTGCATTGGCATAACGGGTCCCATGCATCCCGATCATTCCAAGGCTTAGCCGATGGTTAGGAGAGATGCATCCAATTCCCCGCATTGTGTAGGTTACCGGAATATTATTGGTTTCGGCCAGTTTTATGATCAATGCAGCCGATTCTTCGGTGTTTACACCCCCGCCTGCCAGTATCACGGGTCGGTCTGCCTCATTAATTCGCAGTGCAATTTCTCTGACTTCGTTTGTTGTCACTGGTCTGCCTTTTCCCGGTTCTTTGAAAACGGGCCACGCTTCAAATGTGCAGGATTGTTGCTGAACATCCTTGGGGATGTCTATTACGACAGGTCCCGGGCGGCCCGATTCGGCAATGTGAAAAGCTTCCGGGATGATGGTCAGTAATTCTTCGGGTTTTCGTACAAGAAAGTTATGTTTTGTTATTGGTACGGTTAACCCGTAAGTATCGATTTCCTGAAATGCATCAGTGCCAATGGCTGCGGAGGCTACCTGTCCGGTTATAGCTACTATCGGCACTGAATCGAGTTTAGCATCGGCTATGGCGGTAAGTAAATTGGTAGCACCCGGCCCCGAAGTGGTGAAACAGACTCCTGCCCTGCCCGTGGTTCTTGCCATGCCTTGCGCCATAAATCCTGCACCCTGCTCATGTCTTGCCAAAACATGTTTTATTTTGCTTTCTTTCAAGGCATGATAAAGGTGCAGGTTAGCGGCGCCGGGAATGCCCGCTACTTTTTCAATTCCCTTTTGTTCGAGCAAACGAACAATAATTTCGGCTCCTGTCATTTTCATGATGTGTACTTAGTTTTAATGAAACAAAAAAAGCCCCGCCGGTGTGTTCACCGACGGGGCCTGTATAAGTATAATCTCCGTTTAAAAGCTATCCTACCTTCGGTGAACACATAATAATCCTTCCACGACCACGACAGTGACCACGTTCACCACACTTAGAAGGATATTTGATAATAATGTATTCACCTGTGTTGATTTTTACATTTGCACAAATGTAATGATTTTATAAAAACGACCTTCCCGAAAATATGATTTTTTTCATTTTTTCGGCTAAATATTATCTTGGGATACAATTTTAATTGCAAAACTTTCAAAGAGAATATTCACAGAGTGGTTAATAATTTATGTCGTTTGCACCCTTTGCTTGATAATGGTTTGCGGCTTTTGCGTGGAAAATTTTACCAGCACTCCAAAATAATATTTAGTGTCTGTCCATAAAGTACCATTTGCTGTGTTACGCTCGCCGCCAAAATCCTCATTTACGATTAGTAAACTCCGGTTTTGGCGGCTTCGCAAGCCTTGCAACTGGTACTTTCTGAACAGACACATGACCAGAAACAAGTTTTGCGTAATTTATAGACAAGCACTATTTAACCTAAGAAAGCCTCTGCCTCCTTGTAAAAAACGAAACAATACTATAATATTTCCTCAAGTTTTTCTTCAAGCATAGTTCCGAAAAGATTTTTTCCGATAATATCTCCGTCTTTACTGATGAGGTAATTGGTGGGGAGTTGGCGTACGTTATAAAGTCGTGCCGGGTATGAATCGGTATACCGCAGATCACTGACATTGATCCAGGGAAGCTCATCTTTTACGACGGCATTTTCCCATAAAACTTTGCTCCTGTCGAGGGAGACCTGATAAATTTCGAATCCCTGGTTGTGATATTTTTCATAAACTTTTTTCAGATGGTCGTTAGTCCGGCGTGATGTTTCGTCCCAAGAAGCCCAAAATGAAAGAAGCACTACTTTTCCTCTGAGCGAAGAGAGAGCTATTTCTTCTCCATGAATATTTTTTTCACTGATTTCAGGGATGGTTTCCTCTGCCTTGGCTTCAAGTTCTTTGAAAAGTTGTTCCTGCTTTTCCTGAGCCTTGGCGCTAAGCACATAATTATACAGTTGCTTCACACGGGGCGATTCCGGATAAAGCAGATTAAGACTTGTAGCAATGGTTGCAAAGTATACCTGTTGCTTTTTGTCCATAACATTAAGAACCAGGGTGTTGTCGCTGAGGCGCTGAAAAAGGGCATAGTAACTGGCGAACGAACGTGGGTTATCCATTATAAAGGTACCAATGAAGTTTTTATGCTCATCCAAAGCATTTTTGAGTTGACGACCTATTTCTGATTTCCTGTACGCGTCCCCCTCTTCCGGGAGTGATTCATAAACTGTCATCAGACTGTCGACGGTTCCCCTGAGAGTTTTGAGCCTTTGATTGAGTATCTGAATTTTTCTTGATCCTAGAGACCCTTCAACGCTATAGGTGTCTTCAAGATTTTTTCCGTTTGCCTTTATGGTCACATGTTCGGTGGTATCTACCAGGAGGGTTATGAAATTACTCTGGGAAAGCCGGAGCTTGAAAAATGTGGGGATATTTAAACGTTCTCCTGTAAAGGAAAATTTTCCGTTTTTGTTAAGCGCCACGCTATCTACCGGCAGGTTTCTGTCAAGCTGCATTTTTTCAAGAACAAGGGTTTTTCCTTCTGCGTTGGAAATAGTTCCTTTGATTTGATATTTATTCTTATTGCAGCCTGAGAAGAATATAACGAGAAGTAAGGAGAAAATGTAAAAAAATTGTCTCATTGGTTTTTCTTTGAAAAAAATTACAGTTTACGTTTATTCGGCAATTCAATTTTGGGTTCACCCTTAAAAGTTTCTTTTTGCTAATCTCTTTGTTGCAGAAAAATTTTAAATTCTCACTAACAATCAGTTAACTTCGGCTAAAAAACTCAGGTGTGTAACAGGTGGTGATTCGAAAGCGAAAAATTCTTAAAAGTTTATTACACACACTAAACGCCTCGAGCTTGACAAAAATAGCTCTTTTACGAGCAAATTCAATTTTTATGCCGTTATAACGAAATCCAAAGATAAAGCTTATTTTTTATTCGTATAAAATTTACTTCTTAAGGTCGAATGGAAATCTCAAAAAGATTTATACATGTTCTTTTTGTGGTAAACCTTGCAGTGCTCGTTTCTTTTGGAATAATTTATGAATTCGGTCTAACCTGCATTATTCATAAGTTATCTATTACGA
>NZ_AHZV01000258.1 GCF_000250735.1 Anaerophaga thermohalophila str. Valhall | reverse complement strand
CAAACTTTCTAAAAGTGATTGCGGTGGGCGATAATGGATTCGAACCATTGACCCCCTGCTTGTAAGGCAGGTGCTCTGAACCAGCTGAGCTAATCGCCCTGTTTTCTCAAAAGCGATGCAAATATAGAAGAGTTTTTTTCAACCACCAAACAATAAAGTCATTTTTCAAGCGCCTCAGCGACAATAAAAGTACTCCCTCCAATGAAAATCAAATCGTTATCTGATGCATTTTCGCGGGCAGCAGCCACCGCCGCGCTGACATCGGGGTAAGTTTCTCCTTTTAATCCTGCCTCCCCGGCCAGTTTGCCCAGAATGTGTTCATCCATTGCACGAGGGATGGATGCACGGGTAAAATAATAAAGTGCATTCTGAGGGAGAAGCTTCATAATTCCCTGCACATCCTTGTCGTCGACCATCCCCCAAACTATGTGGGTTTTATCAGCCGTAATCAATTTCAATTGTGCTGATATCCGCTCTATTCCGTCGGCGTTATGGCCGGTATCACAAACCACCAGAGGCTTGCGGGATATAACTTGCCATCGGCCGGCCAGTCCTGTTTGCTCCGTTACTTTTTCTATGCCTCGATGGATTGCAGAATCGGTAACAGAATAACCTGCCTCTCTCAGCTCTACAACCGATGCCAGCACTGTCAGAAGATTCTCCTGCTGGTAATTTCCCAGCAACGGCAATCTGAATGTCCCGGAAAGAGCATCGGAAGCCACCGATATATGTTGAAAAGTGTCATCCTCCCGCACTTTTTTTAAACCGATCATCTGTGAAGCAAAGTAAATCGGCGATTTCATCTCCTTTGCTTTTTGACAAAAAACATCCGCAATTTCTTCCTGCCGGCGCCCGATTACAACCGGAACATTGTTTTTGATAATACCTGCCTTCTCCCCTGCAATAGCGGAAAGTGTATTTCCCAAAAACATGGTGTGATCCATCCCTATATTGGTGATCACCGACAAGTCGGGTGTAATAATATTTGTTGAATCCAACCGGCCGCCAAGACCGACTTCTATAACTGCCACATCAATTTCAGCCCTGTAAAAATAATCGAAAGCCAGAGCCACCGTCATCTCGAAAAAAGAAGGATGAATACGGTCTATGATGTCACGGTTAACCGCAACAAAATCTATCACTTCCTTTTCAGGTATCATCCGGCCATTGATACGGATGCGCTCCCTGAAATCTAATAAATGAGGCGATGTATAGAGGCCGGTGCGATACCCGGCACTTTGTAAAATGGAGGCCAGCAGATGTGAGACACTCCCCTTTCCGTTGGTACCGGCAACATGAATTGTCCTGAAACGCCGGTGAGGATGACCAAAATGATTGTCCAGTTCAAGCGTATTTTTCAAGTCGGCTTTGTAGGCAGCCTTCCCGCTGCGCTGATACACAGGCAGCTGCTCAAAAAGATATTTAATGGTTTCCTGATAAGTCATTGTTTAATAAGATTGTCTTCACAAAAGTCGGAAATTTTAATCAAAAACAAATGTTGTTGCTAGATCGGTGACACAGATGAAAAAGACAAGATATTATTCTCCATGCTCCATGCTCTATGCTCCATGCTGCAATCCACCCTCAAACCGCCGTAGTAAGAAAATATACAACAGGAAGAGTAAGAAGACTAAGGACAGTAGTGAAAAACACATTTTCAGAAGCAAGGTCATCGGCAGCGCCATAAGCCTTTGCCATTATCACTATCATACTCATACATGGCATAGCGGTTTCAAGTACGATTATGGTGCCGGGCATATCGCCAAAATCAATTCCAACCTGTTTTACAAAAAAGTTAATTATCAGCAATAGCACAAAAGGAATTAACAACAACTTATTGAAGCTCAAAACATAAATATCGTAACGTTTGAGTATCCCCTTCAAATTTGTTCCTGCAAGTGTAGCTCCAATATACAATAGTGCCAACGGACTGGTAGCATTCCCGATTGTTCGAAAAGGCTGATATACCAGATATGGTAACTGAAACTGAATAAAGAAAAGCAATATCCCGACAGCAAATGCAACCGTATTGGGATTTAGCAGGTTATTAAAGCGGTCAAGCACCGGCACATCCTTCTGTCCCTTAAGACGAAATACCGCATAAGTCCATTGCATAAAACTGGATACCATATAATAGATGGAAGCATACAATAAGCTTTCCCCCTCGGGGTATAAAGCGGCTATCAGCGGAAAGCCCAGGAACACAATGTTTCCAAACATGGTATGCAACTCATGCACAGCAGCTGAACGGTTGGGCAAACGAAACAGCCGGGAAGACACTTTACCAAAACCATACATCAAAAGTATCGACACAACGGTAAACACTAATGCCCACCATCCATTGACAAGCACCTCATGCGACATCTCCATCCGGGAAATCGTAGTGACGATCAATAACGGCAACGTAATGTTAAAAACTAACCTTGAGATAGCATAACGTATCTGCTCAGTAATAATTTTGGCCCAACTGCCAACCGTACCTGTTAATACAATCATGCCTGCAATGACAACCTGCTCTGCAATAACCTGTGACTCCATATATGAAGAAAATTAAGCTGTAAAAATCGGAATTTTTTGGAAGAAAAAGTAAAAGTATCTGTAGTTCGATCTTAACCAAACAAGGGATTGTTGGAGAAAAGTCGCCGAAAGGCAGAAGATAGAGCATGGGGCATAGAGCATGGGGCATAGAGCATGGGGCATGGAGAATGGGGCATGGAGAATGGGGCATGGAGAATAAAGCGGGAAATATTACTCCAATAAATCGGACAAATTAAATCAGTAATCTGACGATCTATTGTATGATGAAATACTATAATCCAAATTTTTGCAAACAAGCAGCCGTTTGCCTGCAAAAATTCAGGTATAATTAGTGTCTGTCCATAAAGTGCCATTTACTGTGTTACGCTTGCCGCCAAAATACTCATTTACGAAAAGTAAACTGCGTTTTTGGCGGCTTCGCAAGCCTTGTAAATGACACTTTCTGAACAGACACATGATAAGTAGGAAACTTTCCCTACTTTATAGACAGGCACTAATTAGTGTCTGCCCATAAAGTGCCAGCTGCAAGCGTAAAACAGCAAATGGGACTTTATGGGCAAACACTAATTTACAATCTGTAAACGGGCATTTATTTCGGATATGATTACAACACTTCAAAACGACCTGTTAAACCTTCAACAGCACCAAGTTCATCGTTCACTTCCGAATAACTTGATCCGCCAATATAGATTTTAAATTCCCCAGGCTCCAGTATTTTCTCACCATTATTGTCCACTATCTTCATCATATTCGGGGTAACAGTAAATTCGATCTTTGTGCTTTCTCCTGCGGCCAGGCCAACTCTTTTAAAACCAATCAACGATTGTTTGGGAACATTAACGGATGCTTCTACATCGGTAATATAGAACTGTACAACCTCATCGGCATCATATTCGCCTTCGTTGGTTAAATCGAAGCTAAGTCTCACCGACTCTCCTGATTTTACTTTGTTGCTCTCCAAAGTCAAATTACTGTAAGTAAAATCGGTATATGAGAGTCCGAATCCAAACGGAAACTGAGGCGAAACTTCCATATACCGGTAAGTTCTGCCTTTCATATCATAATTCTCGTAAGGAGGCAGATCATCTACCGATTTAACAACTGTTACAGGCAGACGACCGGATGGAACAGCATCGCCAAAAAGCACATCGGCAACGGCTTTCCCGCCTTGTTCGCCGGGGTACCATACATAAAGTAAGGCATCGGCCATATCATAAATCTCAGGGAGTGAAATGGCACTTCCCGAAGTAATAACAACCACCAGTTTCTTTGCACTGGCACGAATTCGCTTCAAAAAATCGATCTGGTTTTGTGGCAGTCTGGTACGTTCCCGGTCACCTCTATGTTCTGAAGCAATAGCCTCACCTTCTTCACCTTCAATTAGCTGAGATATCCCCAGGCACGCTACCGTCACATCGGCACTGGCTGCTGCCCCCGAAAACCAATCCATGGTGTTACGGTTGGCTTCATACAACAAAGCCCCCTGCCTGTATTGAACAGACGTTTGCGGACTCACTTTTCCGACAATGCCTTCAAGAATGGTGGTCATATCCTCGCTGACGCCGTAATAATTGGCCAGTAATGCCTGCACGTGAGTAGCCGTCGGGCCTGTTACATAAACTTTTTTGACATCCCTGGCAACCGGAAGTGTGTTTGCTTCATTTTTCAGAAGTACAACAGACTTTCTGGCTGCTTCAAGTGCCAGTTTCTGATGCTCTTTTGAGCGTATCACGTCAGTACTAATCGTATCATACGGCACAGCGCCTTCGGGCGCAAAAAGTCCCAATCGAAGACGTGTTTTAAATAATTGTTTCACCGACCTGTCAATTTCTTCTTCCGTTGTCAGGCCTTTTTCGAGAGACTTTAACAACGAAGCATAAGTGTCTCCACAATTCAGGTTACATCCGGCATTAAGAGCCATTGCTGCAGCTTCTTCCGGCGTATCCACAATTTTGTGCCCGGTATAAAAATCCATGATGGCGCCACAATCGGAAACATAATATCCGTCAAATCCCCATTTTTCACGGAGTACTTCCTGCATCAGATAAGGGTGTGCACAACAGGGATCGCCGTTGGTTCGATTATACGCCCCCATTACACCTTCCACCCCGGCCTCTTTAACCAAAGCTTCGAAGGCTGGCAGATAAGTTTCCCACAAATCTTTCATGCTGACTTTCGCATCGAATTCATGTCGCAATGCTTCGGGTCCGTTGTGAACGGCATAATGCTTAGCCAAAGCGGCCACTTTCAGATATTTGGGATGATTCCCCTGCAATCCTTTTACAAACGACACACCAATTCTGGAGGTCAGAAACGGGTCTTCACCATAAGTTTCCTGACCGCGTCCCCAGCGGGGGTCTCTGAAAATATTGACATTGGGCGTCCAGAAGGTCAATCCCTTATATTGTCCGCGATAACCATGTTTCGAAAATACATTGTATTTGGCCCGGGCCTCTGTACTAATGGCATCTCCAACGCGGTACACCAGCGTGGTATCCCATGTAGCTGCCATACCAATAGCCTGCGGAAAAACCGTGGCTCTTCCGGCACGGGCTACACCGTGTAAACACTCATTCCACCAGTCGTATTCCGGTATCTCCAGCCGGTCAACTGCAGGAGTGGCATTCATCAGCTGATTTACTTTTTCTTCAACGGTCAGCTGCCTTACAATACATTCCGCCCTCTCATCCAATGAGATATCCGGATCTCTGAAGGAACAATCTTCCTGTGCTTTTAATGAAAACGAAAAGGCAAAAGCCATTAATAGCCATAGAGTTTTTTTCATGATATTATGATTTTAGTTGTTTGGATTGATTAACCTCGCTCAATAGATGATCCGTGTAACCTTGATATCCTGCACCTTAACAGACAGAGACATTTAATTTCAAACAGATAATTTACAGTCAGTTACGAGATCGAACGGAACATTGCCACTAATAAAGATATAAAAATTATGGCGTTCTATTGAAAGGTTAAAAATACAATACTCCGTTAAACTTCTGCAGATATCTGGTAATTAATTGTTTACATAATTAATGGTGCAAATCACAACTCTCTCATAATAAAAACTTTGCGTCATTGCGGCTCTGCGTTTAGGCTTTTTTTAACTGACTATTGAAATAGCAAAACATTAAAAAAATGACTCGTCGGAGACGAGAAGCGAAGCCCCCCACCGGAATCGGGGAGGATGGATTTAGGGGATTCTCATCCGCTCATTTCCCTGCCGGTGCATCGTTTTCGATCGATTAAGTTAATCAAAACTTACGAAAGCCTTAATCGAAAGAACCGATTAAGTTAATCGTATTAATCGTATCCGGCGGAAGCATTAACAGGCGGAAAGCAAGAACCGAAAATGGCCGGTTGACGAGAAATATACTTCCAATCGATAACCCCGAAGCAACTTGCACACGCTTATTCTTCCCACCTGAATGCACATAAATTTTTCTTTTTCACATCAATTTATTAAATTGTAATCATCTGGAAGATTAATTAATAATCAAAATCGATGTATGAATCTTGATAATCGGCACATTGTACATTTCGACCTGGACTCATTTTTTGTTTCGGTAGAACGATTGCTCAACAGTCGCCTTCAGGGAATGCCTGTCATTGTCGGCGGCATGTCCGACCGGGGAGTGGTAGCAGCCTGCAGCTACGAAGCGCGGCGTTTTGGTGTGCATTCGGCCATGCCAATGAAACTGGCCAGGCGACTTTGCCCGCATGCATTCTATGTTCGTGGCGATATGGAAGAATACAGCCGCTACTCACGCATGGTTACCCAAATTATCGATGAATCGGCGCCGCTTTACGAGAAGGCTTCGATTGACGAGCATTACCTGGACCTTACCGGCATGGATCGTTTCTTCGGATGCCTGAAATGGAGCCGGGAATTGCGTAACAAAATCATGCGCGAAACCGGATTGCCCATCTCTTTTGGTCTGTCTGTTAATAAAACCGTTTCGAAAATTGCCACAGGCGAGGCCAAACCAAACGGTGAAAAACAGGTGCTTTTCAATGAAGTACGCCCGTTTCTGTGGCCCCTGTCCATCCGTAAAATTCCCATGATCGGACCAGCCACTTACAAGCTGCTGCGTTCCATGGGAATCGATCGCATCGAAACCCTGGGTAATATGCCTCCTGAAATGTTACGCCATGCCCTCGGGAAAAACGGCATTGTCATCTGGCAACGGGCCAACGGCATTGACCCTACCCCGGTAGAACCTTACACCGAACGAAAATCCATCAGCAGTGAACGCACCTTCGATCAGGATACGGGAGATATGAAGATATTAACAGCCCACGTTATCAAAATGACCGAAAAACTGGCTTACCAGTTACGCGCCGGCGAGAAACTGACAGGATGCATATCCGTAAAAATCAGATACAGTGATTTTGATACCCGAACCCTTCAAAAAATGGTGCCTTACACATCGTTTGATCACCTGCTGATCCCGGTTGCCAAAGATTTGCTGAAGCGGCTCTACACACGCCGTGTCAGAATACGCCTGATTGGCGTAAGATTATCCCATCTGGTAAGTGGTGCCCCGCAACTCGACCTTTTTGATGATACCCCCCGGCAGGTACAGCTGTACAGAACGCTGGACTATGTACGCCATCGGTTTGGGGTCGGGGCTGTTGGAAGAGCGGTTTAACAATTATCAATGATCAGTTATCAATGATCAATGATCAATTAATTTAATTAGTGCTCATCTATAAACTCGTAAAAATTTTCACAAGATGTGTGTCTGTTCAGAAAGTGCCAATTGTAAGGCTTGCGAAGCCGCCAAAACCGCAGTTTACTAATCGTAAATGAGGATTTTGGCGGCAAGCGTAACGCAGCAAGTGGTATTTTATGGACAGACAATTAAAAATTAAAAAATCATGAAAGAAAATGTAGTCCATCAAAAAGCTTTTGATTTTGCAATAAGAGTTTGCAATAAGAGTATATACCTATTGCAAATGGTTAAAATCAGAAAAAAAGGAATTTGATTTGGCCAGACAATTATTGAAAAGCGGAACATCCATCGGAGCAAATCTGGCTGAAGCAAACGGAGCTATTTCAGGAAATGACTTCTCTAATAAAATCAGCATTGCCTACAAAGAAACGTTAGAGACTCAATTCTGGCTAAAGTTATTAAAGGCAGTGAAACTATTAGATGATTCAAAATATGCAACGCTCCATGAAGATGCCGACGAAATAGGACGTATCTTTTTGTCAATCATCAAAACCACCCGAATCAACAATCATTGATAATTGGTAATTGATAATTGGTAATTCATCCTACAGTCTCCGCTTCGGGACTCTCTCCCCCGAAGAGCTGGCAGCCAGGGCTGCAGAGCAGGGCATTAGTGCACTTATTCTTACCGATATCAATAACACAACCGGTATTTTTGAATTTGTAAAAGCGTGTCGCGAAAACAACATTACCCCGATGGCGGGCATCGAGTTTCGAAACGACAACAAATGGCTTTATACCGGCATTGCAAAAAACTTCAAAGGGTTTGGCGAGTTAAACCGTTTTTTAAGTCATTACCGCCTGCAGGGATTACCCTTCCCCGATAAGCCACCCGCTTTTGAAAATGCTTTTATAGTATGGCCCTGGGGCAGCCGGCAGCCGTCCGAATTGAACGACAATGAATACATCGGTATCCGTCATTTTCAACTAAAGCAATTGCTTACATCTCCCTGGCGAAACCGTCAGGATCGTCTTCTCATCTGGCAACCGGTGGTTTTTGCCAATCGCCGGGGGATGGAACTGCACCGCCACCTGAGAGCCATTGACCGAAACACTCTGCTCGACCGTCTGACTCCCGATGACGTGGCATCTCCTTACGACTGGATGGTGCCACCGGCAAAACTGATGAAAGCTTTCGCCGACCGTCCCGAAATCGTAAAAACAACAGATAACCTGTTAAGCCGGCTCTCTTTTGACTTCGACTTCAAAGGCAGTAAAAACAAACAAACCTACACAGGCAGCCGTCGTGATGATGAGCTTCTGCTCGCCCAACTGGCAATGGACGGCCTCCGGCAGCGGTATGGGAACAACAATTCGGTGGCTCGCCAAAGAGTGGAAAAGGAACTTTCAATCATCAGTAAAATGGGTTTTGCAGCTTATTACCTGATTGTGTGGGACATCATCAGGTATTCCCTCTCCCGTGGATTTTATCATGTGGGACGGGGCAGTGGCGCCAACAGTGTGGTTGCCTATTGCCTGAAAATAACCGATGTGGATCCGATTGAATTAAATCTCTACTTTGAACGCTTCCTGAATCCCAAACGCACCTCTCCGCCCGATTTTGACATTGATTACTCCTGGCGTGAGCGCGATGAAGTTCAGAATTACATTTTCAAACGCTATGGTAATGCGCACACGGCGCTACTGGGTGCTGTCTCCACCTTTCAGGCACGGGCAGCCATTCGTGAACTGGGAAAGGTGTACGGACTGCCGAAAGAAGAAATTGACCAGTTGGTGGCCCGTCCGGCAGGCTTTGAACCGGACACAGTCGGAAAAACAATCCTTCAAATGGGACAACAGATGGCCGGTTTTCCCAATCTGCGCACCATTCATGCCGGCGGCATTCTTATTTCGGATGCTCCCATTACCGACTATACCGCACTGGACATGCCACCAAAAGGATTTCCGACAACCCAGTGGGACATGTACACCGCCGAAGACATCGGTTTTGAAAAATTTGACATTCTCTCCCAGCGGGGCATCGGACACATCCGCGATTGCATCGAAATCGTGCAAGAAAATCACGGAGAAGAAATCGACATGCACCAGGTAGAGAAATTTAAGAAAGACAAACAGGTCAGGGAACTTCTCAGAAAGGGTGAAACAACGGGATGTTTTTACATCGAAAGTCCGGCCATGCGGGGATTGCTTAAAAAACTACGTTGCGATGATTATCTGACGCTTGTGGCTGCCAGCTCCATCATCCGGCCGGGCGTAGCAAAATCAGGTATGATGCGGGAATACATACGGCGGTTTCACAATCCCGAAGGGTTTGAATATGCTCACCCGATACTGAAGGAACAGCTCAGCGAAACCTACGGAGTGATGGTTTACCAGGAAGATGTCATTAAAGTGTGTCACCATTTTGCCGGACTCGACCTGGCCGATGCCGATGTATTGCGCCGCGCCATGAGCGGAAAATACCGTTCCAAAGCGGCTTTTCAGGCCATTGTCAATAAATTTTTCGAAAATTGCCGGCAGCGTGGTTATCCGCAAGCTCTAACGTCGGAAGTATGGCGACAAATTGAGTCGTTTGCAGGTTACTCTTTTTCAAAAGCCCACTCAGCATCCTATGCCGTGGAGAGTTTTCAGAGTTTATACCTGAAGGCCCGCTATCCGCTGGAATTTATGGTGGCAGTAATCAATAATTTTGGCGGATTTTATTCCACGTGGCTCTATGTGAATGAAGCACGACGATGGGGGGCCAATATTCACCTGCCATGCGTAAACCGCGGTCAATACGCCACTTCAATATCGGGGAAGGACATCTTCCTGGGGTTTGTACATGTAAACGATCTGGAGACAAAAACCATCCTGAACTTCATTGAAGAAAGGCAGCGCAACGGCACTTATCAGAATCTGGAAGATTTCATCAAACGCACAGGCATCAGCCGCGAACAACTAATACTTCTCATACGCCTTGGTGCTTTTCGCTTTACCGGCAAGAGCAAACCCGAACTGTTGTGGCAGGCCCACCTGCTTTTGTCGGGCGAGAAAAAGAAAAAAAAGCTGCCCCGCCTGTTTTCGCTTAAATCGCCCGACTACCGGATGCCCCGCTTCGAACAACAACGTATCGAAGATGCTTACGATGAAATAGAACTGCTGGGATTTCCCGTGGGAAGTTCCTTTTTCGATATGCTGAAAACATCGTTTCGTGGTGAGCTCCGAGCCCGCGACCTGGAGCAAAATATTGGTCGCCGGGTGCGCATGGCAGGACAACTGGTCACCATAAAATATGTACGAACCGTCAACCATCAAATCATGCACTTTGCCACTTTCATCGATGCCAACGGTGAATTTTTCGACACCGTTCATTTTCCACAGGTTCTGAAGCAGTGGCCATTCACCGGAAACGGCGTTTATCTGATTCTGGGGAAAATTGTCAGTGAGTTCGGACAGCCCTCCGTAGAGGTAGAAAAGATGGCAGCTTTGCCGTTGCAGGCTGACCCGAGGGGGGTGTGATTTTTGACGGTTTTCTTATCTTTTCCGAATTAGTGCCTGTCTGTAAAGTAGAAAAAGTTTCCTACTTATCATGTGTCTGTTCAGAAAGTGTCATTTACAAGGCTTGCGAAGTCCGAAAATACGGAGTTTACTCATCGTAAATGAGTAATTTTCGGACGAGCGTAACACAGTAAATGGCACTTTATGGACAGACACGAATTATTCTGCCGAATAAAACCCCGAATGCATCTGGTGCATCCGGGGCAAGTTAACGCTTAGCCTCAATAATCTTTATTCAACGACATCAATCACCTCCCGGTTAATGGCCTTTATGCGTTCTTCATCTACCTTAACAACCTTCCGGTCGTAGGTCATCAGACCATTGACTTCCATCTCTACATCAGTGGTTTGGGTATAAACGGCAGCCGAAAAACCAGCCTTCACCAGTTTCTTCAGTTCTTCCGCAAAACGTACGTACTCATCGGTAACCTCTTTTGACGACTTGAACTGAACGTAACCCCAGTTACGCTCCGGGGCCCAGAGGTGGTCTTTTAATGCCAACCCTATTCCCCCATATTCACCCAGCACAGTAGCTCTCATAGCATCATAGAGATACAATTTCGGCTCGGGATAATTGTGAATATCCAGAATATCGCCAACAGGATAATGATTGCCACCACTGGCAGGATTCACAAGACGAGACGGATCATATTCTTTAGTCCACTCTGCAATTTCTTTAGTTTTAAACTGTCCCCACCCCTCATTAAAGGGAACCCATACAGCAATGCCTGGATAGGAATATAAATAGTCCATGATCTCTTTCCATTCTTTCCTGTAAATCTCTTCAGACCGGGCAGTTCTTTGAAATTCCATGCCATCAAAATAGGTTGTTCTTTGCCAAACGGGACCAACATCTCCATTAGGCATATCCTGCCAAACCAATATTCCTAATCTGTCGCAGTGCGTATACCAACGTGCCGGTTCTACCTTTACATGCTTTCGGATCATATTATAGCCCAAATCCTTAGTCTTTACTATATCATATTTTAAAGCTTCATCAGAAGGAGCCGTATACAAACCGTCAGGCCACCATCCCTGGTCAAGTGTTCCAAAATGAAAAATATTCTCGTTGTTGAGCTGAAAACGAACGATACCGTTTTTATCCCGTTTCATTGACACCTTACGCATGGCAAAATAACTTTCAACCTTGTCGATTACTTCTCCGTTACGGAGCAAGAAAACTTCCATATCGTACAAATATGGATTGTCAGGGGTCCAAAGTTTTGGAGACTCAACATCAAGTTCTAAAACCTCAGTTACAGAAGCGCTTCTTTTTGCAATAACCTCTCCCTCATCCTTAACTATCACCTGAATAACATCGCCATAACTTTCCCCGCATACCTCCGCATCAACAAATACCTTGTTTTTATCAATATCAGGAGTAGTACGTAAACGGGCAATATATTTTCTGGAGACCGGCTCCAGCCAGACGGTTTGCCAAATACCACTAACAGGCGTATACCAGATTCCCTCCGGATTAGTAACCTGTTTCCCGCGAGGTTGTGGCCCACGGTCTGTGGGATCCCATACTTTAACTTTTATCTCCTGAGTTCCCCTTTCATTCAGAAATGGAGCAATATCGAAAGAAAATGGTGTGTAGCCCCCTTCATGGCTTCCAACTTTAATATCATTAACCCAGACATCGGCTCTCCAATCAACTGCACCAAAGTGGAGCAACAGTTTTTCCTTTTTCCATGATGCAGGAACATCGAAAGAGCGTTTATACCAAATGACATTCTCATCACCAACTCTCCTCTGAACGCCACTCAGGCTTGATTCTACTGCAAAAGGCACCAGTATATCTCCATCATAGTCGGAAGGCTCGCCCTCTTCTCGTGGAACTATGGCATATTTCCACAAACCATTCAGATTTTTCCATTCTGAACGTTCCATTATTGGACGTGGATATTCCGGAAGAACATTTTCCGGATTGATTTCTTCTGCCCACCGGCTTTTTATTTTATCACCGGCCGGGGTCCATTGTGCTGATGTACCGGGCCCCAGCACCATAAATACGCTGACTAACAAGACACCTGTTTTTGACATATCTTTTATGTTTTGTAATAACTTATGAGTGTTTAAAAAAAGAGTTCTACCACGAATTTAATGATAACTTAAAATTTGTTTATATGTAGTTAAAATATAGTTTAATATAGTTTATATGTTGTATTTTAGTTTTCAGAAGTTGGAAATTTATCAGCTGCCAAAAGAGTTGGTAAAGGATATTTATAAGTTAAGCGGTTTCCCCCCCTCAGATGGGAAAATAGCTCTTGTACAGCAAATAAACAGAGCAGCAGTATCAGTTGCATCTATCAAAAAGGGCAATATTTCAACCACATTCCCATTTCAACTATATTTCAATTGCATTTAAATTATTAATACTCCGTTAAACTTTTGCAAAACGTTGCAAACCAATTGTTTGTGTCCAAAAGGTTTGCTTGTTAAAATACAGTATATCAAGGTTGTACGAAACGAGCATGGCAGGGTTTCCCACAACAAGAATATAAATAAATGCTTGCATACGAGTTCCATCAGACCAATAACTTAGACATTATTTATACTGATGAATTATCTTACATCTTATATCTAAAAATCTAACGATCTATTGAATTATATTAAACTACATTTAAACAGCGTTTCATATAATAAGAATATTAACCACTAAAATAAGAGTAGTACCATATTTAAAATTCAATTACCACCGGGGTATTTCCAAATCATCTTTTTCAGGTAAAGCCGGAAACGGAGCATGAGGTTCTGTCTGATACCAAAAGCATGTAGAAGAAATATCAGATTGTTGATCATTGTAACGACCATCGTGACGCCATCCCAAATCCTGAATAGTAATTTGACCAGTTAATCAAAAACAGGTCTCTCAAGATCACTAACTCCGGGAGTATCGTTTAAAACCTCGGGCCATTCGTTGTTCCATCTTATCCGGTCGAGCATCAATACCCGGCCATCGGGATTTTTTACGTCCACTGCATGATACAGAACCCAGTCGTTTCCGGCGTCATCGGTAACAATTTCGGAGTTGTGCCCGGTGCCCACAAAACGATTATTGCCACGAATGAACACTTCGTGATGGTTGTCCATCATACTATTTCCCTCTTTATCGAAATAGGGACCAAACAAATTTTGTGAACGACCGACCACTGCTGTGTAAGTACTGTTAATGCCTTCACAACAAGTGCCGATCGATGCAAACAAATAGTAATAGTCATTTTTTTTGTGGATATAAGCCCCCTCATAGGCAGTGCCGGCAATTTGTTGCTTTTCGGCTCCGGGTTTCAGGGTCAATCCGTCATCGCTCAATTCTATGGCATAAATACCTCTGAAGCTTCCCCAAAACAGATATTTTTTCCCGTCTTCTTCAATAAAAAAAGGATCAATCGAGTTCTGAACATCAATCTCATTACTCCGAAAGAGCTTGCCATGGTCGGTAAACGGCCCCTCCGGTGTTTCACTCGTAGCAACGCCTATGCCACAAGTCCATTCTCCACCCCATACCGACATGGAATAGTAGAGAACATATTTCCCGTTAATAAAATTTATATCGGGGGCCCATAATCCACCGTCGGGCTCAAAGTCGGGCCGTCCTTCTTCAGTAAATGCCGTCCCTATATACTCCCAGTCTACCAGATTAGTGGATTTGTGAACGGGCATGTTGCGAATATCTTCGGTGGCATACAAATAGAAAGTTCCTTCCGGGTCTCTGATTATGGTAGGATCGGGAAGGCTGTAATTAACCACCGGATTGCTGTATACGTCTGTCTTTGAATCGTCATTTTCTTTTTCTGTATCGCCTTTGTCGTTGTTATTACAGGAATATCCTGCATAAGCAACGGTTGCTATTATCAGTAACAGAAATAATTTCTTCATTGGTACAAATTTTATATTTGGTTATTACTCATAATAATAGATTGTTAGATTTTTAAATACAAGATGTAAGATGATTTGTAAAATATTAATAAACACCTCGCAATAAGTTGGGCTATGTCAGGAAGTTATTAAATCCAAATATGAGTAAGGTCTAAAAAGCATCTTTGTTGCCAAACTCCGTGTTGTTTTAAATTTTTGCATCCTCATTAACAACGGGTTAACTCCGGTACAAAAATTTAAAACGCCCTGATTTTGACAAAAATTTGTCTTTTTATACCACACTCAATAATCAATCAAGCATAAACCGTTCTGCCGCTCCTGGTGTAAGCATTTCCCATAGGGATGCAACAGTCCATCCGGGTGCAAAAATGTCATTATAAAAACCTTTTCCGTTTTTCCCGTAATCCCAGTTGGTGTGCTGAACCACTTCGGGATAATAGCCGGTACGGGCAATACCACACATGTGGCCTGGATAAGGTAATAGTTGCAGCATTGAAGTATTAATAACTTCAGCAAATTCATTGAATGCCGGTTCAGATGTCTCCTCTGCAAGGTAGTTCAACACATCGGCAAACTCAAAGATGAATACATCAATATGATTATTCTCAACCGAGACATTCCCCCATCCGCGGGTTTTCAGACCAATATCACCTAACATCTGTCCACGGGTAAAAGGAACATCCCACATGTAATACCACGAAAGGGCAAAAAAGGAAGCCTCTTTGGCAAGCGCAACATAATGATCGTGCTTCCTCCCTTTTGAAGCCAGAGCCAGATAATACATAGCCGTTGATGCATAAAGAGAGGCCTCTTTATCCTCACAATTGGCGTCAAGTGTGGAAGAAAAATAATCGGACCTGGAAATCAACTCGTTTTCAAGATATTCTCCCGATTTTTCTGCACTTTCCAGGTATTCCTTATCATTGAAGTATTTTGAAGCCATAACCAAAGGCACTGTTGCCGAAGGAGTACTTCCTCCCGTCGCGTCCACCAGTTCAAAATCATTTTTAAACTTACGCGGGAAACTGCCATCCGCGTTCTGAAGTCTTAGAAAATTATCCAATAACTTTCTGATTCGTTTTTCCCATTCGAGATGCTTCCTCCCTTGCTTCCTCTCAAAATCCAGATACTTAAGAATTGCATAAACCCCCTCAGATTGCCGGCGGATACTATACACATCAGGTTCTTCATCAGTATGATAGTTGATAGATTCTCTGAAAAACCCCGAATCTGTAAATCCTTTTTCCAGATAACTTTTCAAAACGTTTTCTGCAATCTGCTTAAGCCCGGGATTATCTGTTTCATGGGCATATTCAAGTGCAAAAAAAGCATTCAGTAGTACCCTGCCTATAAAGCCAACCTCAGCACCTCCCATATCTGAGCAATCATCCGTACGTAAATGGATACCGGAAAAGTAATTGAGGTCTTCGGTCTCCACATAACTTTCGATAAAAAAGTTTGCCAGTGTCTCTTTCACCGTTTTAACCGAATAATCCAGTTCAACCGGCATCGGTTTGAAATGGCTGAACGAATAGTTCCATACCTGAGCCACAAAATCAGAGAAGCCGGAGGCATGGCCGCTGTTTACAATCCAATTCAGGATTTTGGTTTCTCCTTTTTTTAGCCCGGCAAATGCAACAACCGGCGGAGCAAGTGTCAGCTTGCGAATGTAAGTTTTAGGAATCTCGCGGTGAGGAAATCCGAACGACATCCAGGCTTTGTCATGAATATTTTCAAAACCGGTAAAGCCTAAATCACTTTCGCCCGAGAGTATAACTTCACCGTGATGAATAGCTGTATATGATACTGTATCTATATCATCGTTCCTCAAAACCGTATAATAACGGCCGGTACTTTCATCAAAAATACCGGTAAGGGGTGAACTCAAACGGTCTTCTCTTACCAGCCAGCTGTCACTTGTGTGAAATGACGGTGCTTCTTCCGGCGAACGAAGATTGTGACGATACCAAAACCCCGGCATCAGGAACTTACAATTTTCATGTTCAGCCTGGCCGGCAGCCACACTTTGTTTAAAATTAAAGAATACATCTTCACGGGCAGTCAATGTTATCCTATAATATACAGAATTCCCGAGGGTCTTTGTTTTTCCTGTTATTTCCAGCGGAATGTCCTTATCCGGTAAGTAACGGAAGTTATTGTCTTTATCCGTGTTTCCAATCCTCAGGATATAGCTTTTCGCCGGATTTCCGGGCGTTTTCAACATAATTTCGGCCCGCATTTCTTCATTTGTTTGTGAAAAAACACTTCCTGCAAACAATGTCACGAATCCCAGTCCAAACAAAAACCTGCAACTCCAATATTTAATATTTCTCATAAACCTTATCTATCAAATTCAAATCATTTAATTTTTTTAACCCAACCAGATATTTGCCACCTGCATTATCGCCAGCCATTAATTGTTATGCTCTCTTCGGGGGATAAAGATTTTCATGGTTTCATTTTCACCCTGCACCAGGTATTTGAAGCATCATCAACAGCATGAACAATATTCTCTTCGGTTATGCTGCCATCTTTATCCCGGTAACTGAGTTTTACATTTATTCGGATGTCATTTCCTTCCCGGTAATTCAGTGCAGAAAAAGGTATGGCAAGTTCCAACCGGTATCCTTTGTTTTCCAAATCCTGTGTTGACAATTTTATTCCTTCAGCCTCTTTATGAATCCATTCGCCTTTTCTCCCCTCGTGAAAGCGAAATTCTTCATTGCGATTACAGAAAACTCTGAAAAGACCGGAATCGGGAGACGTGAGGTTGTAGTTTCCTGCATCTACATAAATAGTAACACCATCGTCGTCGGTTGTTCCGGGAATCGCTTCAGAACTTTCATAATTAACTTTTGCAGCGAAATACAAGAAATCGTCATCCCGGGCAATATCGGCCCGGGCATTGACCATCCCCTTATGCCCTATAAAAAGCGGAAATCTTTCTTTCCATTCGTTTTCATTCAGGCGGCCGTCAACAGACACCGGACTGACCGGAGCGACCGGCTCTTTTACGATATGTCCCAGGATGGTCCACACCTCACAGGCAGGATTTCTAAAGCTGGTAGTGGAAGCAGCGACAACGGTATTTTCATCCCAAAGCGAAATGGAATTCCATTTGGCTTCGCGATCCAACGGGACATCGAATGGTTGCGTAATCCTTGAGAAATTGCGCCCCTCAGAATCTCCAATTGCAACTTCCATAGTAGAAAGTTCCCAATTATCGGTTCTGCCACGGGTGGTCTGATAAGACAGGAGCAATTCTCCGGAAGGAAGTCTTACCAGATAAGGCGCCCCGGCATAAACCTGATCGGGCAGTTCCTCATGATGAGCCGCTTCACGATTTGGAGAATCTCCGTCAACCGGCTTAATCCAGGGTTTATCAAGAGGTGTCCTTACAATCCAGGGTTTAAACTGCCCTGATGCATTATCCTCTATCGCCACCAGTATTTCGTCCCCTCCAATAACCGGAACAGGCATACCATCGCGATGGTTTTTTCTAAAACTAACAGTGACAGCCTCTCCGCTCCAGGTATTTCCTTCATCCGAAGAGCTTAACATGGATATTTCCTGTTCATCAGACTGCGTATAAGGAGCTTCATTGGCAAAATAAACCTGCATTTCACCGGATGGGAGTTGCAAAAAGGCCGGTTCCCAGCATCCATTTCTGAAATCTTTACCGGCTTCATAAATTACCTGCGATTCCGACCAGGTTTTCCCCAAATCTGAACTCCGCTTCACTGCTATTGCAAATGGTGCAATACCATCATTCGAAGGGCGGTAATTGCATCCGGCCACAAGATCACCGTTTGACAGTTGAATCAACTCACCGTTGGCTTTGCTTATTGTAACAGATGAACGGATGTGTTTTTCAAAAAGTATGGACGGATCACTCCAGGTAAGACCGTTGTCCTCACTGCTGATGATTTCCACATTGCCATTGGTCTCATAAACGGCCACCAACATGCCGTTATTCAATCGTTTTACTCTTGGATATCCGGCCCATGAAAGCTGCCTCCCGTCACGTGGCGCCAGGCGCTTCAGTGAACTATAGTCCCATGCTATACGAATGCCGTCAAGCGGATCATCTGTCTTTCGCTCGAAATCTGTAATACTATTTTCCTGATTCTGCCCCTTACAAGATGAAGAAAACAGGCACAAAAGCACACAAAAAGAGAACAATCTTAATTCAGAAATCATAATTAATCCGTTTTCAGTTGGGGAACCATATAATTCTCATCAACAACCATCACATCCGGATCGTCATTGCGTTCCTTAAAGCTCACTGTACTGATATACATGTGACGAGGATGAATGCTCTCATCGCTATTATGCGCGTGGAAAACGATTCTGAGAACACCGTCTTTGTCTCTGAACATTGCACTGTGTCCAACCCCAACCAGGTTGCCGGGCTTTTGCAATATGGGATTTTCTTCATATTTCACCCATGGGCCTGCCGGACTTTCAGCAGTAGCAAAGCCAACGCCATAGAACTGACTCTCATAACTGTTGGCCGAATAAGTCATGTAATAAAGTCCATCGTGTCTGATAACATAAGCACCTTCATTCACCCGTGGCCATATCTTCTCCCATTCCTGAGAAACATGAATGCATGGTTTCATGGTTTCCGGTTTTATTTCAAGAAGATTTTCGGTCAGTTCGGCCACCCAAATATTCAAACCATCATTAAACCTGTCGAAATAAAGCCATGGGGTCCCGTTTTCATCAACAAAAAGAGAATTGTCGATGCATTTCTCGTCAGTTATCATCGGCTTTTTCTCTGCCTGTTTAAACGGCCCCAGCGGGTTGTCACTGGTAGCTACACAAATATGTTCATCAGCAGAAAAATACATATAGAAAGTCCCGTCAACATGATAAACTTCAGGCGCCCAAAACCAACGATCACCCCACACATCAGATTTATGAAGCGCCAAACCATTGGTCAATCCATCTGGCACTTCCCAGTTCTTCAGATCGGTTGAAGTAAATACGATAATGCCATCTTCCGAAAAGGTCCCATAAGCATAATAAACACCTTCATGGTACATAATGAACGGGTCACCTAAAGGAACTTTTGTAGCAGCGTCACCAGAATTGTCAGAAGAATCACTTTTTCGATCAGAACAAGCATAAAATAAAGCACTTCCCAATAAAACAAGTAGAAATAGTATTGCTTTTCTTGTCATTATTCAAAGTTTAAAATTTTCGGATGCGGCAGGCATACCATCTCCCACCGCATCCGTTAAAAATTATTCAAAGGACCTTTAATCCTTTATAAATTCCTTAATAATTGGGATTCTGTTCAAGATTCTCATTGTTATTAACTTCACTTGAAGGAATTGGGAGACAGTGGTGTCTTCCCACTACAAAGTTGTTGAAATCGGGATCCCTTTGAGCCAGTTCATTAACACCATCCTGATTTTCCATTAATCCCCAACGCCTTAAGTCGGCCCAGCGGTGTCCTTCGAGACATAACTCAAGCGAACGCTCAATTTGCAAACGCTCCAGAAAAGCTTCATTATTCTGGGTAGCTTCGGGATAATTTACTTCAAGATTTGGCATATTGGCCCGGGCCCTCACTCTGTCAACCATTGCCACTGCATCGTCAAGGTTTCCGGCAGGAAGGTTGGCAATGCATTCGGCATACATCAGAAGCACATCCGCATAACGAATTAACCGCACATTAACAGGACTGTGATAATCATCAAAATCACGATAGTAATCGGTTCCGTATTTCCTTACAAAAACACGTCCCTGGTAATTATCCTGGTTCCACACTTCCATGCCAAAACGATAAATCCTGTCATTCCCGGGGAAATCATCCGCCATCTGTTCATAGAAAACACTTTCCCTCAAACGGATATCATATCCTCCATCAAGATTTAGTTCACTTCTGAATTCGTCAACAATCCATGGACGCACTTCGCCATCAGTCCATCCGATTCCGGGAGGTGCAAAAAACTGTCCCCGGTTCAGACCAAGGTTGGGATCAATATCAAAATCTCCATCACCGGCAGGTGCCTTATGAACATCGGAATACTGAATTTCGAAAACGGATTCAACGTTATTCTCATTATAATGAGTGAAGTTATCTTTAAAATTAGCGACCAGGTCATAATATTGAGCGCCTTCACCGTCTACAAGCCATTCCAGGTCCTGGAGTGCTTCGTCCCACTTGTGCTGTTGCATCCGGCATTTGGCCCTCAAAGCATAGGCTGCACCTTTCGTTGCCCGTCCAACATTGCTATCGTCCCATTGTGGAGGTAATATAGCAACAGCGTTTTCAAGATCACTCTCTGCCTGTGCCCAAACATCAGATACAGGATGTCCTTCAGGAGAATCACCCGGTTTAGATGGTTCCAATACAATCGACAAACTGTTGTTTTCACTACCCCAGAGAATGGCCAGGTTGTAGTAGTAGAGCGCTCTGAGGAAATAAGCCTGTCCGAGCAGCCGGTCTTTCTTTTGCTGGTCTTCAAATTCTATATCAGGAACGTAATGCAACACCTGATTGGCACGGAAGATGGCTTCGTAACAATCGCGATAAGTCCAGCCATTGCCTTCCCAAAAATTGTAATTGTTGTAGATAAAACGGGTCCAGTCTGCCAGTTCAATCCAGGGGCTGGAACTAAAACCTTCGTCGGAGGCAAGGTCAAAACGGAACCATATCCAACGCGAGTAAGTTCCCGGCTTGTAAAACATATTATAGATGGCATTAACACCACTTTCGGCATCGGCCTCGTTTTGCCAGAAGTTTCTCACCTCAATATTATTCGGATTGCTTACATCAACAGCATCCTCGCAGGACGAGAGAAGCAAACCAATGGAAAAAATATATATCAATAACTTTTTCATATCTCTAATAATTTATTTTTTAACAGCTCAAAATCTATCCAATATTGAACACCTAAAATGTTAACTGAGCACCGATTGTCACTGATTTTGGATTAGGGAAAGCACCATAATCGTGCCCTCTTTCCCAAATGTTATCGTTCCGGAATTCCGGGTCTAACCCGGTGTATTTAGTAAAAGTGATCAGATTCTGGGCATTAACAAACAACCGGAGGTTTTCAACCGAATTGCCCAGGATATTTTCAGGAAAAGTATAGCCCAGGGCCATCTGTTTCACTCGAAGGTAGGAGCCATCTTCTATCCAGCGTGACTGGTTGCCTATGGCATTACGGCCATCCTGATAGATTGGTCTGGGATCCTCCGCCTCAACATTGTCGGGTGTCCATGGATCATAGTCGGCTCTGTAATTGGAATTGTCATCGAATCTGTCCATTCCACTGCGCGGTCCGTTAAATACTTCATGCCCGAAAGCGCCGGCCATTTGCAACTGAAAGTCTAATCCTTTCCAGGCTACAGTACCATTAATACTGAGGTGAAGGTCGGGCCACGGGCTGCCAACATGCTGACGGTCTGCGTCGGTAATCATCCCATCATTGTTGTAATCTTCAAATCGGATATCTCCGGGCTGTGCATTGGGTTGAATCAGGTTTCCTTCATGGGTATGTGCCAGTACCTCGTCCATTGAACGAAATATTCCGTCCATCTTTATCAGGTACCACTCACCAATAGGCTCTCCAACATGCGATTGAGTATTCCATTGGGTAAAATATTCGCGGCCATATCCAAGTTCCAAAATCTCGTTTTTCACTGTAGAAATGTTTGTGTTGACCGAATATCGCCAGTCGCCTTTAGTTTCGCGCCAGGTAGCAGAAAATTCGAATCCGGTATTCTTTAATGTTGCAGCGTTTACATTGGGATTACCCCCATTATTACCGGTCGACATCAGTATCTGCATTCCTGTCAGAACGTCCTGTGTCTCTGATTTATAATACTCAGCAGACAACTCCAGCCTGTTATTCAGCATAGTTGCATCAACACCTATATTGAACTCGTGGAGTTCCTCCCATTTTAAATCCTCGTTAACCAGTTTTACCTGAGTTTGACCGTTCTCGATGTGTTGATCGGTTCCAAAGATCGCCTGGGGAAAAGAATTGATGAAGGCAACCCAATCCCAGGGGCCAATATTGGAACTTCCCAGAACACCATAATTCGCCCGTAGCTTCATATCATCGATCCAGTCAACATCAAAAAAGCCTTCGTTACTGATTCTCCAGGCTCCTGCAATAGAGGGAAAAACACCGTCACGATAATCAGGTCCGAACTTTGATGATGCATCACGACGAATCGTTCCACTAAGCAGATACCTGTCATCAAAGGTGTAATTAAACCGTCCAAACACAGAAAATAATCTTTCCATATCTTTGAATCCACCTGTTTTGGGATCTTTCATTGCAGCATCCAACTGGTCAAAATAGGTGCCATCACTAAATCGCAACAAGTCGTTTTTGGTTCCCCACAACTGCTCATAAGAAATATCCATAAAACTGGTTCCTGCAACGGCCCCAATGGTATGATTTCCGAAAGTATTGTTGTATTCAAGAGTATTATCGTATACCAGCGAATTGAACCTGGCTTTATTCTTGTTCAGTGAGGAAGGGTCCCATGGCTGATTAAAGGTCCAGTTGCCTTCCTTTCTTAAATATTTGTGCTCATCCGAGCTTGTTTCGAAACCAAAATTGAACTTGTATTTGAGATTGCCAAATAATTCAAGTTCGGTAAAAATGTTACCGCGAACTCTTAAATTTTTATTCTCAGTAACTGTAAGGTCTTCTTTGGCTAAGGGATTTGTACCAAAAGTAACATCTCTTGAACCGTCGCCATACCCGTATCCGCCGGGATTGTCTTCGTTATACACCGGTATTGTTGGTAACATCCGCCAAACATCAATTATAGGATTGGTATCCAGCTCGTCAATCTGATAATTACTGATGATCACGTTTTCTCCGATACGGAATCTGACATTTTCTCCAAAATCCCTGTAAACGGAAGTATTTACCCGGAGAGTAATCCTTTCGCTTTCTGTTCCGACAGTGGTTCCGGAATTGCTTTGGTAATTGGAAGAAACATAGTATGTGCCAGTCTCTGTACCTCCGGAAAAAGATACATTATAGTCATCAACATGACCGGTTTTAAAGGCAACATCCTGCCAATCGGTATTGGCATCAAAATGGTTGGCAGGTTCGTATCCACCGTTTTCGAAAGCCAGGTCGTTCAATTCTATCCACTCTTCACGGTTCGTTAAATCGTAACGAGGCAACCACTGAAAACTTTTTTTGGCCGAAACATCAATCTTCATCGGGCCTTCCTGACCGCTCCTGGTGGTTATGATAATCACCCCGTTTGCTGCACGCGATCCGTAAATTGCTGCTGCAGAAGCATCCTTAAGAACCTGAACCGACTCAATATCGTTAAAATTAAAATCTCTGTTGGCACCTCCCTCAACAGCAATTCCATCGATAACATAAAGGGGTTTACTCGAACCAAAAGATTTGGTACCACGGATTTCAATCCAGCCTTCAGCGCCAGGCTTGCCCTCAGTCCGGCTAAAAACACCCGGAACTGTTCCCAAAACATCGCCAACACTTCCGGTTACAACTGTATTTTTCATCTGCTCGGGCTTAAAAACCGAAACAGCACCTGTCAGGTCTGCTTTCTTCACAGTCTGGTATCCAATAACAACTACCTCATCCAGCGATCGCAAACTCTCATACATTGTAACATCTAAAGAAGACTGACCGGTATAAACAATTTCTTGTTGCTCCATTCCAATAAAAGAGAATACAAGGGTTTGACCTTCATTTACTTCAATCGAAAAGTTTCCATCAGTATCTGTGATGGTTCCTTTCTGAGTGTCCTGTACAATAATGTTTACCCCCGGAATGGGTGCGCCGGAAGCATCTACAACCTTACCGGTTAGTGTGTTTGTCTGAGCAAACAGGCACACCGGTAATAACATTAACATCAAAAACAAGATTCTTTTCATAGTAAAATTGATTTAATAATAAAATTAATGACCAAATTTTGTGATCTTTACTTTTTCTCATCGGGGTAGTAACCACATCACAAACAAACAACATTTGTTAACATTTTAATGCAACTTTTTAGGCAAAAAATAACAACTGCTGACCAATTCTGATATTTTTTTTCATTTGAAGCAACCGGTGCCTAAATTGTTGCATAACCCGACCAGATTGTTGTATTGGAGAATAGAAAGAATTCTTTTATTTAACCTGATCTATTCATAAATTATCTACAACGAAACTTTTGAATAAATCAGACTGGCATTTACTAACAAGTGTTCGTCTATAAACTCGCAAAAATTTTCACAATATGTGTGTCTGTTCAGAAAGTGCCAATTGCAAGGCTTGCGAAGCCGCCAAAACCGGAGTTTACTCATCGTAAATGAGGATTTTGGCGTCAAGCGTAACGAAGCAAGTGGTACTTTATGGACAGACACTAACAAGACTCAGAACAATGCGCTATAAAGTCGACTGGAAAAAAGCAGGAAGTATATGTCTTTTCCTTTTACTTATAAACGGAATGACAATTACCGCCTATAACTTCAAATTCAAGAACTACCAGGTTAACAACGGACTTTCGGAAAATACCGTGCAAACGATATTGCAAGATAATCGGGGTTTTATGTGGTTTGGTACAAAAGATGGTTTAAACCGCTTTGACGGAAATGAGTTCAAAATCTTCAAGCATGAACCCGGAAACCCGCAATCTATAGGAAATAATTTTGTGCGCACCTTATTCCAGGATGAAGACAATAAAATATGGGTAGGCACCGATCAACAGCTTTATATTTTGGACCCTGTCACCGAAGCCTTCCAGAAATTCAACTATCAGACAAAAGACGGAGTTTCTGTCACCTCCGCAGTAACATCCATTAAAGCAGAAAACCAGGACAAAATATGGATTGGAACAATGACCCAGGGTGTTTTTTGTTATACCAAGTCCACCAACGAATTGGTTCAATATACCCAGGGGAACAGGGGTCCTACCATCGGGTCAAATCTTGTCTGGAGAATTTACCGCGATAATGCCGGCACCATGTGGATAGGCACACGCAATGGGTTAAGTGCTTACAATAAAGAAACAAACACCTTTGTTACATATGGATCGCGTGATGAGAAGAGTCCGATCGAAGACCCCGAGATACTGGCTATATCGGAAGACTCGGACGGTGAATTATGGCTTGGGACTTGGGCAGGAGGACTAGTGAGATTTAACCGGACAACCAATGAGTTTACAAATTACTTTGGGAAAGATGACGAAACTTACATCACCCATATCAGAGCTATTTTCGAATATCAGAAAAATGAACTGCTTGTAGGTTCGGATGACGGGCTTTACCTCTTCAATAAACAGACACTTGAATACAGCAGAGTGGATGACCCGGGCGATCCTTACAGCCTGAGAGACCAGAACGTTTACTCCATATACAAAGACCGGGAGGAAGGTATATGGATTGGAACCTATTTTGGTGGAGTGCATTATATCTCTACCAATAGCAAAATAATTGAACACTATTATCCCAAACAACACAAGAATTCGTTGTCAGGCAAAGCTGTCAGTCAGTTTTGCGAAGACCCGGCTGGTAATTTATGGATAGCCACCGAGGATGGAGGACTGAACTATTTTAATACCAAAACAAAAAAATTCACATCCTATCTTCCCGATGATGATAAAAACAGCATCAGCTATCACAATATACATGCTTTGGTGCTGGACAATAACCGGCTTTGGATAGGAACATTTTCAAGGGGACTTGATTTAATGGATTTGAATACCGGCAAATTTAAGAACTACCAATACAACGAAAACGACACGAACACCATCAACGACAATTGCATCTTCTCACTGTATCAGTCTAAAGCAGGGACTCTTTTTGTGGGAACGCCATTCGGATTGAGCCGGTATAATCCGGATAAAGACAATTTTACCCGTATCCCTGAAATTACGGGATTTGTTTATGACATGACAGAAGATCACCTGGGAAACTTCTGGGTTGCCTGCTATGGAGAAGGCGTATTTAAGAGAGATCGTGATACTGAAAAGTGGATAAATTACAGGCACGATATTAAAGACAAAACCTCCCTTTGCTTTAATAAGATTACCGATGTTTACCAGGACGAGCAGCACAGGCTCTGGTTTTCGAGCGAAGGTAGAGGAATTTGTAAATACAACTATGATACGGATGATTTTCTGACTGTCGATCAAAGCAAAGGATTGCCCAACAATGTAGCCTACGGCGTGGTAGATGATAACCATGGTAACATATGGGTAAGCACAAATAAAGGTATTTCAAGAATAAATCCTGCTACTCTCGACATTAAAACCTATACGCAGGAAGATGGTCTGCAAAGTAACCAGTTTAATTATCGCTCAACATATAAAGCAAGCAACGGTAAATTCTATTTTGGTGGAATCAACGGTTTCAATGCTTTTTATCCAAACGAACTCAAAAAGAACAAATATGTCCCTCCCGTGTTTATCACAAAATTTGAACTGCTTGATAAACCCGCCTCCTCAAAAGAAGACTCCTCCTATAACAGGACACTGCACACCACAAAACAAATCAGACTGAAACATAATCAGGCTTCATTCCGGATCAGTTTTGTCAACCTCAGTTTTCAGGCACGTTCAAAAAACCGGATGCTTATATTCTGGAAAATCTCAACAACAACTGGATAACTACCGGTAGTCAAAACCAGGTGTCATACATCAACTTAGCTCCGGGTAAATACGTTTTCAGAGTAAAAGGCTCCAATAACGATGGCCTCTGGAATAATGAAGGAGACGCTCTGGTCATTGAAATTCTTCCGCCCCTATGGAAAACCAATTATGCCTATGCTTTGTATTTTGTTCTATTCATCGTCATGGTCTTGTCCATCGCAAGAGTTTACCTGAAAATCTCGCATACAAAACATGAAAAGAAACTTGAAGAATTCAGAGTGAAGAAAGAAAAAGAGATATACCTGTCAAAAATTAATTTTTTTACCAACATCGCTCATGAAATTCGTACCCCCATCAGTCTTATTAAAGCTCCCCTCGATTGCATCAAAACAGCAGGTCCCGTTCAACCGGAAGTAAATGAAAACATTAAGATCATCGACAAAAATGCAGAGCGACTGCTAAATCTGGTCAATCAATTACTCGATTTTCGTAAAATTGAAGAAAACAGTTATACACCAAACTTCGAACCGGTTAATTTTAACACACTGATAACAGATGTCTGCTACAGATTTAAAGCCGCAGCCTCTCAAAAAAAGATTACTCTTCAGACAAACACACCTAAAGAGCCGCTTACTTTTAATGCTGACCGCGAAGCCTTAACAAAGATCATTAGTAATTTAATGACCAATGCCCTGAAATTTGCACATGAAAAAATAGTCATTGACCTCAGGAAAAAGGATGATTTCATAGAGATTTCTGTAACAGATGATGGCCCGGGAGTTGAAGAAAAATACCGGAATCGGATATTTGATCCATTCTTCCAGATAGAAGGAACAAACAAAGACGATAAAAAATACGGAACGGGCATCGGGCTGGCCTTTTCAAGACAACTGGCCGAAAAACACGAAGGTACAATTTTTCTGAAAACCCCCCCACATCAACAGGGTTCTGTCTTTATCGTCAGAATAAGCACCAACCTGAGCAAAAGCAAAATGACCGTTAAATCCGACTCAAAGTCTGTATCGGAAAAAATAACTGAAAAGTCGGATTCATCCCTCTCAAATGCCAACGGAAAACCCAACTTACTGATCGTGGAAGACAATGAAGACCTGTGCAATTTTCTCGAACGAAACCTGAAGGTGGAATACATTGTTCACAAAGCCTCTAACGGTAAAGAAGCCATGAAGCTTCTTGAAAACGAAAGTATCGATATTATTATCAGTGATATTGTGATGCCTGAAGTTGACGGTCTTGAGCTGGTTCAGAAAACGCGCGAAAACAAACAATACAGCCATCTTCCCATCATTCTCCTTTCTGCACGGACCAACGTTGAGACCAAAATACAGGGGCTGGATGTAGGGGCAGACAGTTATATTGAGAAACCTTTTTCAGTAGATTACCTAAAGGCACAGATACACAGCCTCATTCGCAACCGCGAACGACTGCTCGAAAAATTTGCCAACTCACCTTTTGTCCCCTACGGAAGCATCGCAAACAACAAAAAGGATGAAGAATTTTTAAACGAACTTAACGATGAGATAGAGCACAATATGACCACTCCCGATTATTCAATTAGTCATTTGGCCAATGCTATGTCGATGAGCCGTTCTAATCTTCAACGTAAAATAAAAGGTATTTCAGGGATGACCCCAAATGATTACATCCGTGTGTATAAACTAAAAAAAGCTGCACGCCTGATCATCGAAGGCGAATACCGTATTAATGAAATATGTTATCTCGTCGGTTTTAACAATGCTTCTTATTTTTCTAAATGCTTCCATAAACAATTTGGGAAATTACCCAGCGAGTTTCAGAGAGAGAATATAAATCAATAGATGGTTATTTGGGGTATTTTTAATAGTCATTTGTCTTAATAATATACACGACTCATCTGGAATCTTGTATCCAAAAATCTATGGTTTTCATACCTTTGCCCGAAAATTTTCAATTCATGGATAGAAGGAATATTACTGTCATATTTTTAATCACACTTGTTGCGGTTATGGGGGTTGCCAGTATAACACCTGCATTACCGCAAATTGTAGAACGCTTTAGCATCACTCCCACCCAGGTAGCATTGCTGATAACGATATTCACGTTTCCCGGTATTTTTTTAGCTCCATTTGCCGGTCTTTTGGCCGATAAATGGGGCCGCAAAAAAATACTGTTACCCTCACTGCTTTTATTTGGTGCTTCAGGAGTTGCCTGCTTCTTCACCCGCGACTGGGAAGTATTACTGGCTCTACGTTTTTTCCAGGGATTGGGAGCCGCACCACTTGGCTCGTTGAATGTAACACTGATTGGCGATTTGTTTTCCGGCGAACGCCGTGCAACGGTTATGGGCTACAACGCAAGTGTCTTAAGCATCGGAACTGCAATATATCCCGGCATTGGCGGAGCTTTGGCCATGGCCGGGTGGCAATTCCCTTTTTTGCTGACTTTGTTGGCAATTCCCACGGCAATATTACTGATGCTTTGCCTGAAAAATCCCGAACCAACAAAAAAGGTCTCCCTTTCCGATTACATCAAAGAAGTATGGAGTTACATTAACAAAAAAACCGTATGGGGACTTTTTCTGATCAATATCCTCATGTTTGTTATTTTATATGGTTCATATCTTACTTATTTCCCGCAATTACTAAAAGAAAGGTTCCATGCAGAAGCGTGGCATATCGGGCTTACAATGTCTGCTTTTTCGGTCGTAACCGCCATTGTATCATCCCAGCTGGGACGAATTCAGCGTCACCTGAAACCGCTCCGGATATTCAAACTCGGATTTGTGCTTTATGGTGTATCGATGCTCGCCATTGCTTTTGTCTCGCAGGCATGGCAACTCGTTTTTCCCATTATATGTTTCGGCATAGCCCATGGCATAATGATACCAAGCGTTCCGAATGTGTTGGTTACCTATGCCCCTATTAATGTCCGTGCAGGTTTTATGTCCATCAACGGGATGATTCTACGTATTGGCCAAACACTCGGCCCTGTCAGCATCGGCTTCTTTTATATGATTGGCGGTACCGGCTTCGCCTTTATCGGCGGAGCCATTGTGGCGGTTTGTATGTTCGTGATTTCGTTGTTTATGATTAAGCTGTAGAGAATTTCTCATCTCAATAACTGCACTTTGCAGCCCTTCACCTTCCGCTTTTAACCGGACAGGCACTTTTGAATCATCCAATCCACGCACAATAATCAAAGCCAGGCCATTAAACACCTGTCGCTTGTGCGACGGAAACGGCACCATGTTGGTCTGGTCACCATTGGCTGTAGCTACAATTTCACCCGGGCCGTCAATACTAAACCGGATAAGTTGCTTTGCACGGGGAACGGTCAACCCTTCATTATCGGTTACCCTGACCGTTACAAAGCATAGATCATCACCATCAAACCTGAATTCGGGCCTGTCGGCTGAAAGCTCTATTTTGGCCGCCTCACCGGTTGTTTTCATCACATCTTCGGCCCATTTCTCCCCGTTTTTGTAAGCCACAACTTTCAACTCGCCGGGCTCATAAACCACATCATCCCATCGCAATCGGTATTCATACGCTCCCTTGGCTTTACGTCCGAGAGATTTACCATTGAGAAACAATTCTGCTGCATCGCCGGAAGTGAAGACATGCACGGGCGTAACCTTTCCAACGCGTTCGGGCCAGTTCCAGTGCGGCAATATATGCGCCACCGGCAGGTCGGGGCGCCACCGAGACTGATACTGATAGAAGCGATCCTTTTTGAATCCGGCCAGATCAATAATGCCGAAATAAGAACTCCTTGATAAATAATAAGGCGTAGGCTCTCCCAGGTAATCAATACCGCTCCACACAAAACCACCGCCCACAAAGGGATGTTGGTCTTTAGCTTTAAACACCTTATCGGGAGACGACCCGAATTCCACGGCATAAATTCCATAATCGCTGACATAACCGGTTTCCTTATTACCGCCCTGCCCTTCCTGAACGGGCAAACTAGTCCCTTTCTGAACCGGGAAGATATACTCCCCCCGTGTACTGACAGTTGCCGCATTCTCACTGCTTAGGATCAGTTTGTCGGGAAATTTTTCATGGAAATCAGGATATAAAGGCGGCGTCCGGATCCCATCCAACCCTTCATGGGCAGGCGTATTCCTGATGCCTTCGCCTTGGTAATTGAGGTTGATCACATCCATCGTTTCAGGAAATGGCATGTGTGGCTTGGCATAATTCATGGAAGCGGTTACCGGACGGGTATTGTCTTCTTCTTTGATAATATCGTAAAGCCGGTGACCCACTTCAGCTCCTTCTTCTCCTGTATACTGTTCTCCAACTTCATTACCCATGCTCCAAAGTATCACAGAAGGATGATTCCTGTCGCGCCGGATAAAGGCTCTCATATCCTGTTCGTGCCAGTCGGGAAAAATCAGATGAAAATCAAGCGGTGTCTTTTTTCGTTTCCATACATCAAAAATTTCATTGACAACCAGGAATCCCATCTTATCGGTCAGGTCAAGAAATTCAGGGGCCGGCGGATTATGTGCCATACGAACGGCATTACATCCCATCTCCTGTAATAATTCCAGCTGCCGCTCCGCCGCTCTTTTGTTGAAAGCCGCGCCAAGCGGCCCCAAATCATGATGCAGGTTCACCCCTTTTATGAATATTCGTTCGCCATTGACAAAAAGACCGCTGTCGCCATCAAATTCAAGAGATCGTATTCCGAACTTTGTGTCGAGTTCGTCAATCTTGTCGCCATCCTGAAATACCGAGGTTACAGCCATATACCGGTTCGGTTTTTGCGTTGGCTGTGGCCCCCATAACTTCGGGTTTTCGATAACAGCCGACCGACTGATCCTTTGCTCTCCCCCGGCTTGTATGGTAATGGCCACCGGATCAATGCCGGTTACTACGTCGCCGTTTATTTTATCATTTTCATCGAGCAGAAAGAAATCGGTGCGCACTTCAACAGTCGATTCTTCAGATGACTGATTCTTTAACACTACATCAAAATCGACTGTTGCCGTTTCATTGGAGACATCACGACAGGAAGCAAAAGTTCCCCACTGGGCAATGTGAACCGGCGCCGTTTTTATCAACCAGACATTGCGATAAATACCGCCTCCCGGGTACCAGCGTGATGAATGCGGAGGATTATCAACCCTGATAGCCAATTGATTTTCCTCGCCGGGTTTTACGTAAGGTGTGAGATCAAGTCGCCAGGAATTGTACCCGTAAGGCCAACCGCCAACAATTTGTCCGTTGCACCAAACGATGGAATAAGACATGGCCCCGTCTACCTGTAAAAAGAAGCGCTTGCCTTCATCAGAAGCAGGAATACTGAGTTCTTTGCGATACCAGGCCACCCCCGGACCTGGAAGTCGCCCCATACCACCGCCTACTACTACATCCCAACCTTCCATAAAAGGCCCTTCAATGGCCCAATCGTGAGGGAGATTCACAATTTCCCATCCACTGTCGTCAAAATCCTTCTGAACGAATACAAAATCTTTTCCCGGATTGCCTTCGGGTCGCTGATAATGCGCCGAACTATCTTTTAAAAAAGCATTGCCCGACGGCATCACCCAGGGTTTCAACACCTTTTGCCTGCGCTCAACAGCAACCGCCTCCGTGGGCTTCGCGTCGGCATCTTTTACGTCGTTCCTGTCAAAATTCTGCGGACGAACATCGTAAATCAGGCTGTCGGCATCTTCTATTGAATTGTATTTAAAAAAGCGCCAACCCTGGTTTATGGAAATCCGCTCGCGAACAGAAGCAAATGAATCAGCTTTCTTTTCATTTCCATTATTGCAAGCGAAAAGAATAATGCTTAACAACAAGGGAAGAGTCTTTTCAAAAAAAGACCGAAGGTTCGAATGAAAATTTGAATTTGTCATGATTTGAAGGCTTTATGAGTCCAAAACATCAATGAATTTGAATAGTTAGTTAATCTTGTATTGTTAGAACATAATTTTATATAAAAGTAAAATAAAAGCACTTTCATTGATAGAATAATCTTCCCCGATATATAACCGGGGAAGATTGTTTAATCATACTTAATCAACAAACTATGGCTAATACCCGGGGTTTTGTTCTATTTCAACAGAAATATTCGTTTCAATCGCACTATAAGGAATCGGGAACAAATTCTGATGATCGCCTACATTATAACCTATTGGACTATGATCACGGGCACGCTCAACAAGTTTTCCCATTCGACATAATGTCTCTAATCGGAACCTCTCGAAATATAGTTCTCTCATTCTTTCATCCAAAATATAATCTATGTCAATCTCGGATAATTGAGCAGGCGTAGCATTTGCCCTATCTCTCAAAGCATTAATATCATTCAATGCCATATCTGGCTGATCATTTTTTAAGTATGCTTCAGCTCTCAACAGATAAGTTTCAGCTAATCGGTAAAAATACTCATCTTTCAAGGATGAATTAGCACTCAGACTCCCCCATGAATAGGCAAGAACTTTTTCGCCTAATGCTGTTGTTTTAATAGATCCATCCGTATTCTTAGCGTAAGCGTCATCCGGTAAATTACTTGTTCGTGAAAATTTCAATATAAATGGATAAAAATGGCGCAGCTCAAATCTTTCCTGAAGCCATCCGTCTGCAATTATCCATTCGCCAAATCCTGCAGCTTCAGGATTATCTATTTTAAAATCACGAGCAATCATGTACGGAGAATTCCTGTAATCCTCGGTTCCATCTTCTCCCCATATATCGTACAAAAAATAATCTGTAGGATGCATGACACCAATACCGCGTCCGCCTTTATTTTCTGTAAAATCAGTAAACCCCAGTACCTCGCCCCCATCAGCAGCTTCAACATTTAAATTCCAGTAAAAAGGCAATAGAAAGCGGGGATGATCCAGTGAATAATCTGATCCTGAATTTTTATACTCATACTGAAATACCATAATAGACTCGGTATTTCCACTTTCCCTGTTTTGATTTCCATATTGAAACAAGTCCCAATATGGGTCTCCTGGTTCTTCAGCTCGTGTCCCAAAGCGTGATGTCATCAATCCCATTGACGGATGATTTATTACTGCACTTGCAGTATTGATAGCTGCGGTATAATTTTCAAGCGAAATGTACACTTCTGTAAGCAAATGTTGGGCAGCCTGCAAACTTACCATCCCATCACTCACATCATCAATATCGGGGAGCAGTCCTATTGCTTCTTCCAGATCAGACCGAGCTTGTTCATATACACTCTGGCGAGTCGCTTTTTCATAATCTCTTCTTGGAGAAGACTCTTCTTCCAGAGTAATAGGAACTCCACCATAAAGATTTGCTAAAAAGTTATACCATAAAGCTCTGAAAAACAAAGCCTCACCTTTAATTATTTCTTTATCATCATCGCTAACCTGATTCGTTAATTCTATTCGATTAAGAATCGTGTTGGCATTGGAAATAGAGATATATGCCCTATCCCAATAAGTTTCGGAAACATAAGTGGTAGGAGTAAGAAAAGCATCCAGATTGTTGAACTTTTGATCAGGGTAATCGGTTCCACCATAGGCTAAATCACCAAAGTACATAACAACAGTCTGATCACCATTTACCCAATGCATCTCACGCAGATAGTCATATAGAAAATTCAATGCCTGCCTAAACTGAACTGTAGTTGTATATGAATTTTCAGTTGTATAAAATGATAAAGGCTCTTCCTTCAGCCATTCATCTTCATTACATGACCAAATCATCATTAGTAATAAAGATGTTATTATAATTCCAATCTTTTTCATGTCTGGTAAATTTTAGAATTCAAAGTTTAATCCTATTGTAAATCCTTTCATGGTTGGGTAAGCACTATATTGGTCTTCACCATCAGTTGGTGTTTTAAGGTTATATGTTAACCCCTGATTGGCTTCCGGGTCCCAACCATCCCAGTCGGTTATTGTAAACAAGTTAGTTGCTGATACAAATACTTTTGCCCTACTTATACTCATAGAACTTAACAATTCAGAAGAAAAGTTATACGCAAGCGATAACTCCTGTAAACGAATAAAGCTACGTGAAACATAAGGAGAGAAGTCAGCCCCGAGAGCAGGAGTATAAGAACCGAGTTGACGATATTTGGCATCAGGATTTTCTGGTGTCCAGTAGTCGAACTTAAAATAACTGTTATTGGTAAGGTGATCAGGAATTGGCAGTTCACTTGCCGGCTGCCCAAGATAATGATCTTTCCCTCCCTGAACTGAATTGATGAAAGCACTCAATTCAAAATTTTTATATTTCAAAGTATTTCGAATGCTAAACCGATAAAGGGGATCTGAGTACCCAAGTATTTTTCGGTCATCTTCAGGTGTATATTCTCCATCATCATTAATATCTTCCACTTTATAAGTCCCATAGGTAAATCCGTTTGGAATATTACCGGCATTGTAATCAGATACCTGCCACATACCTATGATATTATAATCATATATTGTTCCCAGTGATTCGCCTATAAAAATATTGCTTGAGATAAGGTCATCCTCATTTCCGTCACCATCATTGTCAAGTCCAAGTATGGTCACGACCTCATTTTTGTTTGTAGAAAAATTACCTGTAATTGTCCACTCCAGATCATTCGTTTTTACAGGAACACCAGTAATGCTTATTTCATGACCAACATTTTTCAACTCACCAATATTTGTTGGAATGGATGTTTGGAATATACCATTCATACTGGGGATATTGATGTCATATAAAAGGTCTGTGGTTTTGGAGATGTAGAATTCATAATTGCCAAAAAGCTTTCCACCAAGAAATGAGAAGTCTACGCCAAGGTTAGTAGAAGCTGTTGTTTCCCATTTCAAATCTTCATTAGCCAGTGTTTGCACGGCCTGAGTCAATTCTCCGGTAGCACCATCACCATAAAGGTAACCGCCGGTTCGGTCACCAGGCAATTCCGATGTTATTTGAGCCATAGTAGCATATCTGCCTATTGTTCTGTTACCACCGGTACCATAAGACAAACGCAGCTTCAGATTATCAATCCAGTTAAAGTTGTTCCTGATAAAATTTTCTTCACTCATCCGCCATGCAATGGCTCCTGACGGAAAAACGCCAAACTTGTTTTTACTTCCAAAACCTGAAAAACCATCCCGACGAACAGTTCCTGTTAGAATATACCGATCATTATAGGTATAAACCGCTCTCAACATATTGTACAACCCGGTTTCTTTCCAGGCATCTGACGAAACAGAATTCAGATCGGACTGGCCAGCTTGCAATTCATTATAGCCAAGGGTCTTATCAGTAAAATTCTCTGATGCCGCGTTTGTGTTTTCATATTTGCGCTCTTCAATTCCATAAACAAAAGTTCCTTGTATTGAATGCAACCCAAAATCATTTTCATAGCTGATGATATTATCAAAAGTCATCTCATCGCGATTGGCAATATACTTATTAGCACTTCCTAACCCGGAATTAGCATAAGGATTGAAGTTGTAATCCTTATAGGTAACCATGTTCTTGGAATAGTTAATGCGATAATTTAACCCGCTAATCCAGGGGATTGATATGTCTGCAAAGAAATTACCAGAAAGAGTGCGGCGAATATCCTCATCAGGATTCTTAACTGTTAATAATGGATTAGTGTTCCCTAAATAAATCTGTTCCACAAAGGAACCATCCTCGTTGTATGGATTAACCAGGGCGGGTATGTAACATAAACTGGAAAACCCGGGATCACTTCCTGAAAAATCGCTGACATTAAAAAACGATTGTGTTCCAACTTTTAACCAATCGGTAACATTTGCATTCAGGTTAACACGAACACTATATCTTTCGTAAGTATCATTCTTGACCATGTTTTCTTGATCAGTATACCCAAACGATACGAAATAACTTGTGAGTTCATTTTTCCCTCTCAAACTTAAACTATGATCTTGAATGTAAGGATTCGGATTTGAGAGCAAATTCCACCAGTCGGTGTCAGTCTCGTCAGCATAACCTTCTGCAACCGCTCCGTCACGGAACAATGGCACAACATCAAAATCGGGATTTCTTTGTAGTAAATCAGCGCCCATTCTGCTTTCGGAGATATAAACATCAGCAAGTTGATTAAGAAAACCTTCACGATCCAATCGATTAATATCTTTATTGATCAAACTCTGCGTAGTATACTTACCACTATATTCAATCACCGGTTTAGACATTCTTTCTGCTTTCTTTGTGGTAATTAAAAGCACCCCGTTAGCACCCTGGGAACCATATATAGCTGAGCTACTCGCATCTTTCAAAACATCGATTGATTCAATATCGTTTGGATTAATATCCGTAAATTCACCTCGGAAAATGATCCCGTCCAAAACAATCAAAGGACTTGTTGTCCCTGATATAGAGTTACGTCCGCGAATAGATATTTCGGGATTACCCCCGGCTGTAGTTACCGCTCCAATATTTAAGCCAGGAACTGTCCCTTTCAGACCTTGTAGGACATTGACATTTGGGGAGTTATCTAAAGCAGACATATCTGCTCTTGCAACAGCTCCCGTCAAATCACTTTTTTTCATAGTACCATATCCAACCACAACAACTTCATCCAGGCCCACCAAATCTTCTTCCAAAGAAACATTAAAAGTATTTTCATCCTCAATTGGTACTTCCTGGGTTCTCATCCCCACAAAAGAAAATACCAAAACCTCAGCATCGGCAGGAATACTCAGCGAGAAATTTCCATCCACATCGGTAATGGTTCCCCGGGTCGTTCCTTTAACAGTGACTGTTACTCCGGGTATGGCCTCACCCTTTTGGTCTGCCACCGTCCCTCTAACTGTTTTCTGCTGCGGCTGATCAATATTTTCGGCCATAAGTTCCTCTGGCGAAAGTACAATCTGCCGTCCCATAACGGTATAGCTCACTCCTTCATCACTAAACAGTGCGTCAAGAATGTCTTTAATTTTTTGATTTCTGGCCTCAACATTGACTACTCTTTCTACATCAATCAACTCATTGTTGTAGACAAAGTAGAACTCCGAAGAGCGCTCAATCTCCTTAAGCACTTCTTTTACCTGTGCATGATTCATCTTTACAGTAACCTTCGTATCCTGCGAGTAGGTAACGGAGGCAATGGTCTGAAAGCTGACTAACAAAAACAAACCTAAAGATAGCCTCATAGCTAACAATACTTTCCGGGGAAGGAACTCTGCAAAGTCCCTTCGCCAATGACAAAATTTTTTCATAAATTTGAAAAGTTTACGTGTTAAACATTTATCTGTCTGCAAACAGATATTTAATGGACAGGAAAGTGCTGCAACACTTTCCTGTTTTGTTTTATAATCATTTTCTTGTCAAAGTAACGACTCTCTTGCAAAAGACATTATTTTCCTTCCCAACCGGTCTGTGTATTTCATATTCAATAGGTGAGGATAACGTTATTATTCTCAGGAACTCTTCGAGTGTTTCGTCAAGAAAAGTCGCTGTAATACGGTATTCAAGCAAGCGGGAGTCTTCAATATTATACTTTACATTATATTTCCTTTCCATCGTTCTGAGAACAGATTCAAACGGTTCATTGACGAAAACAAAACGGCCTTCTTTCCAGGCGGTATATGGTTCCAGATCATTCTCACGGGAAACGCTTATTTTTTCGGAACTTTTATCAAAGCGGGCTACCTCACCCGGCTTCATTTCAGCCAGCACACTGCGATTTTTATCGGCTCCTTTTTGTATTTTGACGCCACCCTCAACCAGGGCGACCGATACATCGGGTTCGTTCTCATAAGCCGATACATTAAACACAGTTCCGGTAACCATAACATCCAATTCATCACCGGCTGATACTATAAATGGTTTCTTTCTGTCGGATGCTACCTCAAAAAAACCTTCACCAATCAATTTTACTTTACGTTCTTTTTGCCCTTTAAAAGATACCGGAAAATGAACTTCACTTTCCGAATTGAGCCAGACGCGCGATCCGTCAGGTAATTCCACCCGGCTTTGAATACCGGCAGGCGTTGTCATTTTTGTCATTGCCACTCTGTCACTATCGCGGTACTGAAAGAGAAAAAGCGCTAAAGCCGTAAGCAATGGCAATAAAAGAACAGCAGCCACCCTGGAAAACGTAAGATAAAATCTGCGGGTAAATGATTCCTTTTCTTCCGAAATGTTTATCTGATGATGAATCTGATTTAATACCTGGTTAAAACGATCAGGATTTCCCTCCGCTTTTTCGCCAGTATAATCAATCCAGTGCCTGTGCATAAAATCATTAAGCGTACCCTGGCGCGTAAATCCTGCAAGAACGGTTACCGCCTTCTTAAATTCATCGGCAGTACATTCACCGTTTACATATTTTTGTAAAATTTCTTTCATTTTAATTGCTTCTAATAATTCAACGCAAAGGAACGGTTGATCCCCTATTCCTTTTTAAGATTTTTTTGACATTTTTTTGCAACTAATTGAAGACGAGATAAAATAGGGTGAGAGATTTTTCAGATATCAGTAATCGAGAGGTAGAACCAAATTTACTTATTAAACCTCTCAAGATTTCGGAAGAACCCACATAGTAGCCATTATAGATATTCTAATTGTGGTGACCCTTGCCATGTTCGTGTGATTGTTGTTAGGATTTTAAATCATTGTTATCCTGTTTTAATGCCACGAAGGTAGATTTTTAAAGAACGAACCGGTTCTCAACTTTGCGGTATTGCCCTGCAAATATTCCGCTACTTCTACGTTATAAAAAGATAAAAAAACAATAATCCAAGAAAACCATCGGCGCTAAAATGTTCTTTTAAAAAAGCGAGTGCTTTGGTCAGTTGATTCTCTACGGTCTTTTCGGAAATTCCCAATTTGCTGGCAATGTCTTTATTTGTTAACCCCTTCTTTCGGCTGAGAATAAAAATTTCTTTGCGCTTTTCGGGCATTTGTGATATCAACGATTCGTATTGTTCTTCAAGAAAGTTGTAGTCGATCTGTTCGTTGGTTCCCATATTATTGGAGACGACGGTACTGCCCAGGTATTCCAGGTATCTTTGTTCGGTGGCTCTTTTCCTGAACAATGAGATGACGGCATTTTTGGTAGCAGTAAAAATAAACGGCTCAATCCTGGTGTCTTTTTTCAAAGAAGACCGGCTGTTCCACAGGTTAATGAAAACTTCCTGGACAATATCATAGGCGTCATCTTCATTTTTTAAGTAAGATAATGCAAACCCGAATATTTTTTGGTGATAACGATTATATATTTCATCCAGAACCCGTTTGTTTCCTTTGCTCAACTCGATAAATAGCTTTTCTTGCTGCATATTGTCTCCTTTTACTCATGAGTGCGGGCTAAAAAACATCTTCGTTTCCAAACTCTCTGTTGTTTTAAATTATTTGCATCCTCATTAACAACAAGTTAACTCAGGTAAAAAATTTAAAACGCCTTGATTTTGACAAAAATATCTCTTTTTATACCACACTCACTCATTCTTTTACACAAAGAAACACTTTTAAATGATTGCGAAATTAATACTTTTTAACAACGATCCAATCTCAGAGTCCTTTAAATTCTCTTCCCGGCTTGAACAATATCCGTATTTCTGCGGTTACCTGTTTGTACTTCCTTTCAAGATTGTTTTCAGGCAACTTCATAGCAAATACACCAGAGAGATTTTCTAACAAAATGAGTCCACTCCTAAAAATAACATTCAGGAGCAGGCTCAGCAATAAAAATTTAATGCCATGAAGTTCATAACCTACAATGCCAGGAATTTCCGTGAAATTGAGTACATGCGTTATCTTCCGGAAAAGGTCAAAACGGAAATCGACATTGTTTCCAAAGTGATCCCGTTTAAAACCAATAATTATGTGACAGATTACCTCATCGACTGGGAGAACTATGAAGACGACCCCGTCTATATTCTCAATTTCCCTAACAGGAATATGCTCACCACGGATCAGTATAACAGGCTGACAAAAGCGCTGAATGATCCGTCGGCCAACGGAAAGGTGAACAAAACGATTTATGACATCCGCATGGAAATGAACCCGCATCCGGCTCAGCAAATGACAAATGTTCCTGAGCTGAATGGCGAGGAACTGAAAGGGATGCAACATAAATACAAAGACATTGTATTGTTTTTCCCCAGCCAGGGACAGACCTGCCATGCTCATTGCACCTTTTGTTTCAGATGGCCGCAGTTCATCAAAGACCTGGATATGAAATTCTCCATGCGCGAAATTGAAAAGGTGATCGCATACATCAGACAAAACGAAAGCATCAATGAAATCCTTTTTACCGGTGGTGATCCTATGGTGATGGACCCTGCAACGCTGAAAAAATATATTGATGCGCTCATCGATGCCAAAATTCCAAATCTTCAAAACATCCGGTTCGGCACAAAATCTCTAAGCTACTGGCCTTTCACATTCTTGCCCAGACACAACGAAGAGGCCGGTCAGATACTGGATATTCTGAAACATATCACCGACAGTGGTCTTCATCTATCCATCATGGGACACTTCAATCACCCCAACGAACTGGAGACCGAAGTGGTACAGGAAGCCATTCGCAACATACGCCAAACAGGAGCCGAGATCAGAACACAGGCCCCGGTGCTGAACCACATCAACAACCGAAGCGAAGACTGGGCGCGCATGTGGCAGCGTCAGGTGCAACTGGGGCTTATCCCCTATTATATGTTTATCGAGCGGGAGACTGGCCCATACAACTACTTTAGCATACCACTGGCCGATATTTACCGGATTTATCAGGAAGCCATCCGCGAAACCGGCAGCTTTGCCAAAACAGTGACCGGCCCTACCATGTCAGCCTCAAAAGGGAAAGTGCAAATTATGGGTATCGTCACCAATCCGACTGACGGCAGAAAATACTTTATGATGCAATACATCCGGCATCGGGATTATCGCGAAACCTTTAAACCTTTCCTGATGGAATATGACGAAAAAGCCACATGGGTAGACCAACTCAAAGATGTAAAAGCCCCTGAATTAGTTGGATGATAGTTAACGTCTCCGACCGGAATCGAAGGGCACGGAGCAGAGGGCATGGGGCAGATGGCATGGGGCATGGGGCATGGAGCATGGAGCAGAGGGCATGGAGCAGGGTCAGAAGGTAGACGGGTAGAATCTTATATCTATTAATCTTATATCTATTAATCTTATATCTATTAATCTTACATCTATTAATCTTACATCAAGCATCTAACAACAATGACACAAACAACCAAAACACAAAACATACCAACCAATGCAACCGGAAATGCTGCTACACCGGAAACCATACTTCATGTGATTTACGGAAGCCGTACCGGTAATTCAAAGTCGGCAGCACAGCTGGCTTACGATTATGCCAGGCACCTGGGCATTGCCAGTGAAATTCACGATATGAACGCCATGAATCCCGCTGTTATTACCGACATGAAGAACATCCTGATAGCCGTCAGCACCCACGGTGAGGGAGACCCTCCGGCTGTAGCCGAAAACTTTTACAATTATATGCATTCTGATAAAGCTAAAATTCCCGGAGAAGTAAAATTCAGCGTGCTTGCTTTGGGCGACAGCAGCTATAAAGATTTCTGCAAAACAGGCCACGACTTCCGAAATCGTCTGCTTCAGCTGGGCGCCAAGGAAATATCGCCGCTCGTGGAATGCGACATCGACTATGAAGAGAATGCCATGCTGTGGGTTCGCCAGTCGGTGGAAGCCTTCGAAGCTGTTCTTCCTAAAACAATTACCCAAAGCAAAAAGGAATTTGCTTTTGAAATAAACCGGGTGGATGCAGAGGACTCAAATATTTTCTATGCCAAAGTAAAAGAGATAAAACCGTTGACCAACCCCGACTTCCCAAAGCGGACGCTTCATCTTGTCCTCTCGATGGAAAAGTTTGGCAGCGACTTTCAGCCGGGCGACTCATTCGGCATCTATGTCCACAACTCCCGCCTGCTGGTCGACAAACTACTGAAACATCTGAAATTTGACGGTTCCACTACCGTCGAAACTGCAAGAGGTCCGCGTCTGCTAAAAGAAGCCCTGGTGGAAGAATACGAGATCACCCTGATTACACCGTTAATGGTGAAAAAATATTCGGAACTGTCTCAAAACGGCAACCTCAAAACACTGATATCAGACAAACAGCTTCTGGATAAATATTGTGAAACCAGTGATGTCCTGGATTTGGTTTCCGATTTCCCCGGAGACATCAATCCACAGCAACTGGTCGATCTTTTACGGCGCCTCAATCCCAGGTTATATTCCGTGGCCAACAGCCCGGATATGTTCCCGGGAGAGGCACACTTTACGGTAGGACTGATTGAATATCAACAAAAAGGACGGCATCACACCGGGGTATGCTCCACTTATCTTTCAGACCGTATCGATGAAGGTGATTCCGTTCCCGTATTCCTGGAGAAGAATGAAAAATTCCGCATTCCTGAAGACGATGCCAAACCCGTAATAATGATCGCTACCAGTACCGGAATTGCACCTTTCAGGGGATTTTTGCAACAACGTCAAAGCAACGGTGCCATTGGAGAAAACTGGCTGATATTTGGTGATCGCCATTCCAAAAGCGACTTTCTCTACCGTGAAGAATTGGAAAACTTTTTGCAATCCGGCATATTAACAAGGCTCGACACTGCATTCTCACGCGATCAGGATAGCAAGATTTATGTCCGGCACCGCATGAAACAGCGCCAAAAGGAGTTGTTCCGATGGATCGACAAGAAAGAAGCTACGGTATACATTTGCGGGAATAAACGTACGATGGGGCAAAGCGTTAAAGAAGCCCTTGAAGAAATTGTTGTTTCGGAAGGAAATTTAACCATCCGTCAGGCCAAAGAATATATTCAGCGCATGAAAGATGAGAAAAGATTGCAAATGGATTTGTATTAATAAAAAAAAGAAGGCTGCCTTAAAAAGTTAATTTTTCCGACAACCTCTTTCTATTTCAGGGTAAATTTTATCGCTCCTGTATAAATTCTAGTGTCGTGTCATGTATGATACGACACTATTTCTACCTCACAGGTTTCATAACAAACCCGTAGCTGTACGATTTATCCGTAAGGCGATATTCATCATGCGTCCAGGCGCCCCAGCTGTCGTCTCCGCCAACGCCCATCTGTTTCAGGTCAATGTCGACAGAAGTAAGATCGCGTGGCTTCACATCATCAAGATGACGTTGCACTGGACGTTCTTCACCTTCTTCCCAGCGACCATCGGTTCGGCGGGGTGATTCAAAATCCTCCAGGATGTTGTGGTGTGCCGAAACCTCGAGCAATTGCTTGCCTTCAAATTTCAGTCCTTCACCGTTTTCATTGGTAATGGTCATCCACCGAACATCGGTTTTGTTCCCGTTCTCCTGAGGACGAAGATAAGGCCAGTATTGTTCGGCAACGCTTCCGTGGTACAAATCAACGAAGGCACTGGTTTTTCGATCCTGATACGACTCATGCGGACCACGCCCCAACCAGGTCATTTGATCAAACTCACGCGGCATGTGAAGTGTCATGCCCATGCGGGGAATTTCGGGAAGCTCGCCTTCAGCCATTTCGAAATGGTTGTCAACTTCCACTTCGGCATTGCCTTTTACAAGATAAGTACTTCGATAAGTCCCGATTTTATTGTCATCCTGATCAGTCAGATCATAATTGAAGATAATCCTGATCTTTCCTCCTTCCAATTCTTCAACATTGGCATTGGTAACTGTCCGGTTTTCACCGGCTTTACGCCACATACGGGCACGCACGGGCATGTTGTTACCAAAGTCATTATCGGTAGGCGCACGCCAGAATCCGGGTTCGGGGCCTTTCTTCAGAAACTCCCTGTCACCGGATTTAAAGCTGGTCATTTCTCCTTTGTCCATATCGAACGCAACAGAGAAATCTTCTCCTGTAATGGTCAAAATGCCATTCTCTTTTTCCTGATTTAAAGCGGCATAATTCTCTTTGTCCGATGTTTCAGGAACAAAAACAGGCAGCTCAAATTGTTCTGCAGCAAGTGTTGTATTCGCAGGCACCAACCCGTCATCTTCTTTCAATGAAGCCTTAACGGTAAGGAAATATTCAGTTCCGGCCTTTGGTGAAAAGTCCATATTGGCTGAAACACTTGCCTTTTCATCCGGATTCAGGACAACATTGTCAAAAGTCCCTGATTGCACGGTTTCACCGTTGCCTTTTATCGTCCAGCTGAAATCAAACACTTCTGTATTCAAAAACGCATACTTATTTTCAATTTCGATGGTTCCATTTTTAAGATTTACCGGACGGAACTTGATGTACTGGTAGACTTTTTTAACTTCTTCGAGTGCCGGTTGTGGCTGTCTGTCGGGGTCTACCAGTCCATTCAGACAGAAGTTACCGTCCGATGGCACTGTATCGGGGCCAAAGTCACCCCCGTAGGCCCAATATTTCTCACCTTCCTCGTTTTCGGTCAGAAGTCCCTGGTCAACCCAGTCCCATATAAAACCGCCCTGCATCACCTCGTAAGACTCTATCACGTCCCAGTAATCCTGCAGGTTGCCAACACTATTTCCCATAGCATGGGCATATTCGCACTGTATAAGCGGTTTGCTTCCATCCTCTTTGGCATAGCGTTCCATGTGATGAATGCGGGCATACATAGGGGCAAAAATATCGGTATTCCGACCACCATGTGCCTGTTCATATTGTACGGGACGGGAAGTATCCTGTGCTTTCAGGTAATCGTAAGTGGCATCAAAGTTAACCCCATTACCGGCCTCGTTACCCAACGACCAGATAATGACAGAAGGCTGATTTTTGTCCCGCTCAAACATATTACGCGTGCGATACAAATGAGATGCCATCCAGGTGCTGTCTTTGGCAAGCGATTCTTTTCCATAGCCCATACCGTGCGATTCGATATTGGCTTCATCGATTACATAAAGACCGTAACGATTGCAAAGCTCGTACCACCGCTCGGGCTGTGGATAGTGGGAGGTGCGAACAGCATTAATATTGTGCGTCTTCATCGTTTTAATGTCTTTGATCATGGTGGCTTCGTCTACTACATGACCGGTAACATCGTGATGCTCGTGCAGATTCACGCCTTTCAGATAGACGTATTTGCCATTCACCAAAAGGGTATTTCCCCTTATTTCAACACTCCGGAATCCAACATCCTGGCGGATCACCTCCAATACATTTCCGCCGGCATTTTTAAGTGTCATTACAAGGGAGTAAAGCTGAGGCTTTTCGGCCGTCCACTGCTTCACATTCTCATATTCGGATGAAAAATCAACACGATTACCGGCAATTTCTTCTTCAAACCGCTCAACCAGTTCATCTCCGTCGTAGAGCATGGCTTGAAGGGTAACAGGTTCATCAGCAGAAACATTTGCCAATTCGGCTTCCAGATGGAACAATCCGGTAGAATAATTATCATCCAGACCGGCCATTATTCTGAAATCTCTGACATGCTGCCTGTCACGGGCCATCAAAAATACATCACGGGTGATACCACCAAGTCTCCAGAAATCCTGATCCTCCAGGTAGCTTCCGTCACTCCATTTATAAACTTCCACAGCAAGTGTGTTTTCACCGGGTTTTATATATTCTGTGATGTTAAATTCGGCAGGCGTTTTACTGTCTTCGCTGTACCCCACTTTTTGCTCGTTTACCCACACGTACATGGCAGAACTTACTGCGCCAAAATGCAGATAAATTTCTTTACCGTCCCAGTTTTCAGCGATGGTAAAAGTACGCTTGTATGCCCCCACCGGATTGTAATGATCCTGAATTACCGGCGGCGTTTTAGCGTGCGGATATTGCACATTGGTATAGATGGGATAGGTAAACCCTTCTATCTCAAAATTGGACGGAACTGCAATGGTACTCCAGTCGCGGGTATCGAAATCATCCTTAAAGAACCATGCCGGACGCTCCGACGGATTCTGAGACAAGTGGAACAGCCACTCGCCGTTAAGCGACTTCAGAAGTGACGACGCCCATTTGTTATCGGCATTTACTTCCGATTCATCGGCAAAAGGAACAAACCAGGCTCGGGGTTCTTCCCTGTTGATTTGGTTAACCGCCGGATTCTCCCAGTCGGCCGGCGATTTCTCCTCAAAAGGAACATCGCTGTAATCTTTGTAGTTGGTGCATGAGAGAAGGAAAAGACTCATCACCGTTAAGAGCAAATTTTTTTTCATAATAATATTAGTTA
>NZ_AHZV01000259.1 GCF_000250735.1 Anaerophaga thermohalophila str. Valhall | reverse complement strand
ACTCGTAAATGAAGATTTTGGCGGCGAGCGTAACACAGCAAATGGTACTTTATGGACAGACACTAATTAGTGTCTGTCCATAAAGCACAATAGATCGTTAGATTTTTAGATATAAGATTTAAGATGATTTTTACAACCTTGATATACTGCATTTTAAAAAACAAACCCCTTTAGATGCAAGCAATTGGCTTGCAGCGTATTGCAAAAGTTCAACGGAGTATTGTAAAGCAGATTAGATATAAAAAATGATGAAAACCGTTTTTTCCATATTATTGTTGATATTTGTCGTTACACCCTTGACTGTCGGGCAAAATGACGACGCAAGGCTTAACCGTGTGAATGAAGACAACCAGCGTACCGGCAAATGGGAAATATTCTACGATACCGGTGAGCTGAAAGAGACCGGGACCTATGTTAACGGTCAACGCAACGGGCTGTGGAAAACGTACTACAAAAGTGGTACATTAAAACACGAAATCACTTACAACAACGGTATTGCAAAAGGTCCCGCCCGGTTTTATTACCGCGACGGCAGCCTCTGGGAAGAAGGATACTGGAACGAAAACCACTGGCAGGGTGAATACAGCCTCTATCATGCCAACGGGAAAAAGTTTTACGAGTGGCACTATAACGATTCCGGAAGACGTGAAGGCGAACAAAAATATTATCATGCCAACGGAAAACTCAAATATACAGGTACCTGGGAAGATGGAAACATCGCCGGCGAACTCCGCATCTATAATGAGAAAGGACAACTGACGGAGAAACGAAAATATGCCGAAGGCTCTTTTAAAGAAAGCAACAAAATAACCACGCGTCCGCAAAATGCACAGGAAAACCCCGACAAAAAAATCCCTCCTTTCTACGGAACCGGTAACTATACGCTTCAGTCGCTCGACGGACGCGTCATTAAAGAAGGTTACTTCCGCGACGGGATTTTGCAGGACGGAAAACATTTCATCTATAACGAAAAAGATTCTCTTATTGAAGTAAGAACAGTAGAAAACGGAGAATATACAGCACAATAGACTGCAGGAATGCTAAGGTAAACTTTTACAGATGTCTGCGTTTAGTTTTTTTTTAACTTGACGATTGTCTTAAATTAGCCGTCTGAAAAAATTCAAATAAGCAGACGACGTACTACTATGGACAATAATCTGACGCTTTACAACACACTTTCCCGGAAAAAAGAAGAATTTAAACCGATAAATCCGCCACATGTAGGGCTGTATGTCTGTGGCCCTACGGTTTACGGCGATCCTCATTTAGGCCATTCACGCCCCGCCATTACTTTCGATTTGCTTTTCCGCTACCTGACGCATCTGGGCTATAAAGTCCGCTATGTACGTAACATAACCGATGTAGGGCACCTGGAAAACGATGCCGACGACGGGGAAGACAAAATAGCCCAAAAAGCACGGGTCGAACAACTGGAGCCCATGGAAATAGCCCAGTATTATTCAAACCGTTACCACCTGTTTATGGATGCCCTTAACGTGAAACGCCCAAGCATTGAGCCGCGGGCATCCGGGCACATCATCGAGCAGCTTCAAATTGTCAAAGAAATTCTTGACAAAGGGTATGCTTATCAAAAAAACGGGTCGGTCTATTTCGATGTGGAGAAATACGACAAAGACCATCGATACGGTACCTTATCGGGGCGTGTCCTGGACGAATTGCTAAGCACCACAAGAGAACTGGAAGGTCAATCGGAAAAACACAACAGCTTCGATTTTGCGTTGTGGAAAAAAGCAACCCCGACACACATCATGCGCTGGCCTTCTCCATACAGTGAAGGATTCCCAGGCTGGCACATCGAATGCACGGCCATGAGCACAAAGTATCTGGGCGATCAGTTCGACATACATGGCGGCGGCATGGACCTTCTCTTCCCCCATCATGAGTGCGAAATTGCCCAATCTGTTGCTGCCAAAGGGAAAACCCCGGCACGCTATTGGATACACAACAATATGATCACCATCAACGGGCAGAAGATGGGAAAATCGCTGGGCAACTTCATAACACTGGAAGAATTCTTTACAGGTAACCATAAATTACTGAACAAGGCCTGGTCGCCAATGACCATACGTTTCTTTATCCTGCAGGCACATTACCGCAGCACTGTGGATTTCTCAAACGAGGCCCTTCAGGCCGCCGAAAAAGGACTGGAAAGATTGATGAATGCGTTGGAACAGATGGAGAAAATAAAACCCGCCGGACAAACAACCTTCGACATTCAAAATTTCAAGAATAAATGTTATGCCGCATTGAACGACGATCTGAACAGTCCTGTACTGATTGCGCACCTTTTCGAAGGAACAAAAGTCATCAAGGCAGCGGTGGCCGGAAAAGAGTCATTTACGAAAAAAGACCTCGAAACTTTCATACATACTATGCATCTTTTCTCTGAGGACATTCTTGGACTGAAAGTTGAAACGGAAGGAGCAAACCCACATCCCCAGATTCTTGAAGGGGTTATGAAACTCCTTCTTGAAGTTCGCCAACAGGCCAAAAATGTCAAAGACTTTGAAACAGCCGATCGCATAAGGGACGGTCTTAAGCAACTGGGCATTGAAGTCAGGGACAGCAAAGACGGAGCGGAGTGGGTGGTAAAAACCCCCTAAATCCCCCAGGGTTTAGTTGAGAGCGGGCAAGTGCAAAAAGTGTTTTCAATGTTCAACCAGTATTCACCACAGATTCTTGCAAGCAAGCGGCATAGCCGAGCGACACAGATTATCAATTATCAATTATCAATGACCAATGATCAATAGAGGCTAAGGCTGAGGTTAAGGTTAAGAATTCACCACGGAGAACCTATAGATAAAAGGCAGAAGATAGAAGCAAGCAGAGACGCACGGCCGTGCGTCTTAACAAGCCCGAAATCCGGAACCCAAAACACGAAATCAAAGCAAATTGAGGTTAAGGCTGAGGATTTTCCACAAATTGAGCCAATCAAATACGGGAAAAACAATTTATCCAAAACCGTGCGGAGGGGTACCCCCTTCAGGGGGTCAGGGGGTGCGCAAAAGGGTGTGGCTAAGGTTAAGTTTGAGAATACACCATATAAGACATATAAGAACACAGAGATAAGGTTGCATTATAGATGATAGAGATTAAAAATTTAACCTG
>NZ_AHZV01000260.1 GCF_000250735.1 Anaerophaga thermohalophila str. Valhall | reverse complement strand
TGTTCCACAAAACACGTTAAATTATTAATAATAAATTATTTACATTTCATAGTCCCATTTAAGGTGCAAGGTTTTTCATGCAAATCTTTAAAAATGTTTGCACCTGTAAATGTTAATGGTCAACATATCACAATTCAAAAGAATGTCACAATAATGAACGATTTTAACTATTAAAAAGGCGCGGTGGCCTGTCCGCTTTCCGGGCCGGCGGATGACGGGAAGCCAAAATGGGCGACGTACATGGCCTTGCGCAATGGCCGGAAATTTTGGTTTTCGCGGGGAGACAGGTTTAAGCGGACCAGACCTTTTTGGTTCTTTTTGGGGCAATGCCAAAAAGAACGATGGAAAATAAATTTGAAACAGGCTGCTGACTTTTTCAGCAGCCTCTACTTACAAGGGCATTTGTAGTCAATGAGGGGAAGTTCATTCTACTCATCCGTTGAAGACTTCCGGGGCCACAGGGGCGGCACAGGTACAGTTTAGGCCGCGGGTCAATACACTCGAGCTTCAACTGAATTATGGCTATGGTTGTGATTATTCAGGTGAAAAAGGTTTTGTACAAGTGCTGACAGAAATCTAAATTATTAAAAAGAATAAGTAATCAGAAAATTCGGTTATCAAATTACCCGGCAATCAGGAAGTCACATTCGACTTACAACAAAAGAGGACGGAATTCATCATGTTCGATACCAAACCATAAGCCTCTGAGAATCGGAACTCTTTCCAATATTTTGTCGGATATTGCCGACCATTTCCAATTATCGAAATGGAACTTTTAGAAAAGCTGTTTTAAATCAAAAGTATTCATTACACTTGCTTTACAACTTTGAATTCAGATTCATAAAAAACAGATATACCGATGCAATTAAAAGAGATCGTTTCCGCGCAAAAGAAGAAATTGCAAACTACACTCAGCCCACAGGAACAGGCGTTGGGCGAAATCATTTTCAACAACGGGCAGTGCCAGGTGCTGGCCCAGTCGGTATTACGTTTCGATAGCGGAATTCGTAGTCATTTGCTGAAAACTGTGTTAGTGCCGCCCCATTTACCATTTCTGTAAACATTTGCTTTTCGCATGGGTTTTAATGGTTTATTTTGACTCATTGTAAATAAAAAAGCCTACAAATCATTTGATTTACAGGCTTTTGATGTTTTTTGGATTTCCTATTCGTCGGGGTAGCAGGATTCGAACCTGCGACCTCCTGCTCCCAAAGCAGGCACACTAACCGGGCTGTGCTATACCCCGAAGTTTTGCGGAGAGAGGGGGATTCGAACCCCCGGTACGGAATTACCCGTACGCCGGTTTAGCAAACCGGTGGTTTCAGCCACTCACCCATCTCTCCGGGCAACGTTCTGAAAGACTTTTCCACAACTTGTTGTGGCTTGCGTTCTTTGCGGATGCAAATGTATTAATTCGTCCATTAACTCCCAAATTTTTTTGCCTTCAGAATATTAAAAAAGATTTGCCTTATGGAGAATTGCCAAATTATCAAGAGAATAAAAATACACGGACTTGTATTTATCAGTTCCGGCGCCTGAAGAAATCTTATTCAGACACTAATGTTTTTGTTATTGGAGAATTATATGAAAGTTTAACTATTATTAAAAAATTAAGTATTACTTAATTTTTTTGGCTATGTTATATTTGTGCCGAAAGAGGATTGGATAAATTTTATACGAATGAGTGTGGTTATAAAAGGACACATTTTTGTCAAAATCAAGGCGTTTTAAATTTTTGTTCCGGAGTTAACCTGTTGTTTATGAGGATGCAAAAATTTAAAACAACAAAGTGTTTGGCAATAAGGATGCTTTTTAGAACGGACTCATACGAATGGAAAAAATGCTCTTCCTATATAGTGCCGGTCTATAAACTCGTGAAAATTTTCACAATATGTGTTTCTGTTGAGAAAGTGCCGGTTGCAAGGCTAGCGACGTCTGAAAATACGGAGTTTACTTATCGTAAATGCGGAATTTTCGGACGAGCGTAACGCAGCAAATGGTAATTTAAGGACAGACACAATATAATCTGTTAAAATGAAACGAATTGGAGAGCGCATAAAGCGTAAGCGCGAATTAATGGGGATACATCTTGGCGATTTGGCCCGGGAGGTTGGTATCAGCGCCAGTGCCTTATCACAAATTGAAAGGGCCAAGGCTTTCCCTTCAATCATAACAATAAAGTCGATTGCCGAGCATCTTGATACAACCGTGAGCAAGTTGATAGGGGAGAGTGATCATAAATCCGATACATCGCCTGTAGTAAGGCGGGGAGAGGAGAAATTGCTTGAGAAAACCGATGATGGTGCATTTCTTTTCGGGGTGGATCATCATTTTTTGAATAAACAGATGCATCCCTTTATTGTTGAATTGAGGAGTGACGCTGAAATTGCCGATATTTTAAAGGGTAAGGTGGGACAAATATTCATTTTAGTTCTGAAAGGGAGTGTCGGGTTTGTTCTGGATCATGAAAAGTATCATCTCGATGAGGGAGACAGTATCTATTTTAGTTCGCGGGTCAGTTACAACGCTAAGAATATTGGGAAATCTACAGCCCGGATTCTTGTTGTAATATCTCCGCCTGCTTTTTAAAGTACAGGACGTAAAGAGTTTTAATGCTGCGGAGAATTTGGTTCATGAGAATTACAAGAAATGGTTAGATTTTTAGATATAGGATGCCAAACAAAAATAGCTGACAACCATGTGCCTGTAAACTGTTTAACGGGCTATATGTTAACGGGCTATTGAATTAAAAAGAAATAGTATATGAATGATTTTTTTAAAACAATTGAAAAAAAGGGTGTCGTATTGCCTGATAACGTGGCAGACGTGCTCAAAAACTGCAAGGGTTTTACCTTTTTCGAAACCAGTGAACAGCTGGCCGAAGCTGCTGTAGGTGGAAAAGGAAGTAAAGTTTTTGAGGTGAAGTATGATGTCCCGGGAAAAGGAGAATATACAGAAGTTGTTGTTAACAGGGTAAAGAACGGTGTAGTGGCCAATTACACGGAGCCCTACATGCGACGTCGCGATCCCGGAACTATGTCAATAGCCGATGATCTGCCCACGGATAAGCCGCGCTTCAAAGAGTGTTATGGATACGATTTCTCTGAGCTGAAAGAGGAGACTTATGAATGGTTAAAGAATCAGGAACTGGCAGTTTTCTTTTATTATGCCGGGAACAAAGATTATAACATCGGATTGGGTGGTATAGCTATTGCACCTGCTAATGCCGGATTTTTTGCAATGGGGCTGGCAATGCTTCAACGTATTACTCCGATGGATGAAATTGATGACAAGTTTGCAATAGAATCGGTAATTTTTGTTGCTCCTACATTTCGTCACACTCATTTCGGCGGAAAACAGGCAGTTGTTCATAACCGCACGGGGAAAGTTCATGAAATATATTCATATAACCTGTATCCCGGGCCCAGTGCCAAAAAAGGATTGTATGGGGCGCTGCTGACAAAAGGAGAACGGGAGAACTGGATTACCGCCCATTGTTCTACAGCTGCAGTAATCAGCCCTTATGATAGTATTACAACCTTTATGCACGAAGGTGCCAGCGGTGGAGGTAAGAGTGAAATGTTGCAGCATATTGTGCGGGAACCCAATGGTGAGGTGCTGATTGGAGAGAATATTAAGACGGGAGAAAGACGTTTGATTAATCTGCCTATTTTCTGTTCTTTCAGCCCTGTTACCGATGACATGGCTCTTTGTCCTCCCCAATTGCAGCGCGACAACGGGAAACTGCGTGTGATGGATGCGGAAAATGCCTGGTTTATTCGGACCGACAGTGTAAGACAATATGGAGATGATCCTACACTTGAAAAGCTTACGATCAATCCTCCCAAACCATTGTTGTTTCTGAACATTGAGGCCAATCCCGACAGTACTGCACTGATTTGGGATCATATTGAAGACGAACCCGGTAAACCTTGTCCGAATCCGCGTGTCGTTTTGCCCCGGGATATTGTCCCCGGCGTAGCCGGCAAGCCGGTTACTGTTGATGTTCGAAGCTTTGGGGTTCGGACACCACCGTGTAGTAAAGAGCAACCCAATTATGGTATTATCGGTTTGTTTCATGTTCTGCCGCCGGCATTGGCATGGCTTTGGCGTTTGGTTTCACCCCGTGGACACGGCAACCCCAGCATTGTTGATGTTGGCGGAATGCAATCGGAGGGAGTAGGTTCCTATTGGCCTTTTGCAACAGGCCGGATGGTACAGCATGCTAATATGCTGCTTGATCAGATAATCAAGAATCCCCGTGTTGGTTATGCTCTGGTTCCAAACCAGCATATTGGTGTATGGAAAGTCGGGTTTAAGCCACAGATGCTGATGCGAGAATATCATACCCGCCGTGGAAATGCCAAGTTGCGCAGAGATCAGTATCAGGATGCACGTTGTCCTTTGTTGGGATATGAGCTTAATTATCTCACCATTGAAGGATCAAAGATTCCGTCCAGATTCCTTAAAGTTTACAAGCAACCGGAAGTTGGTACTGAGGGATATGATGCAGGCTCAAAAATTCTTTACGACTTTTTTAAGAAGGAATTGCCAAAATTCCTGAAACCAGAGTTGTCACCAACCGGCAAGCGAATCATTGAGGCTTGTTTGAATAATGCCAGTGTCGAAGAGTACAGTCAGATCATTCCTATGAGTTATCAGTATTCTTTTATGACGATGGAAGATTATGACAAAATGGATTTATAAAAATAAACCCGGGCAGGTTCACTGAACGGCCCGGGTAAAAACTTTTTGTGTGTTTTAATTATTAGTAAACGAAGTCGCATCGGGAAACGTCCCTGGTGCGGCTTTTTTTTGTGTCTGTTCAAAACAATAGATCGTTAAATGTTTAGATATAAGATGTAAGATGTTACCTACAACTTTGATATCCTGCATTTTAATAAACAAATCTCCTTAAATACAAACACCTGGCTTGCAGGTTATTGCAAAAGATTAACGAAGTATTGTTCACAATACTCCGCTAAACTATCACATCACAGATGTTTGGTAATCTCTTAATCTTCAAAATTTTCTTCCGTAGTGAAAGAAGGCGCCGGAAGTCCGGCATCATTAAACAGCGATGCTTCCGCACCGTTTTTATACGCATAACGAACATCTGCAGGCGATGATAACTCTGGTGAGAAGATTATAAGCTTATTCCCGGAGATATTAACCCTGGCAGGAACAAAATTTCCGTCTTCGCCGGCAATTTCAAATTGGTTGGGGGCATCTTCCTCAATAATCAGCCCTTCTTCGGCATGTTTGAAAGTGATTATAATTTTGTTGTTTTGTATTTCCACATCTTCGGGAAGAGGTCCGGAATAAACAATGTCTTTACCATAATCATTTGCCAGGGCCCAAAGAGCCAGCCTTTTTCCAACATCAGCTTTGTTGGCCGGATGGATGGTGTTAATATCTCCAATGTCGAGGGTTACCGCCATCCCCGTATGGGGTATTTGCATAGCTCTTCGTTGAGCTTCCCGTAAGTTGGCCGAGGATATACCTTCAATATCATTGTAATGCCATGGTGCAAGTTGCACGTAGTAGAAAGGCATATTTTCATTGTCAAACTGCTGACGCCAGTCGGTTATCAGCAATTCCATCAATCGAAGATATTGATTGGCCCGTCCTACATTTGTTTCGCCCTGATACCAGATGCTGCCTTGCAATGTATACGGCGTCAGCGGGGCAATCATCCCGTTGTAAAGGGCCGTAGGAGTGTGTGAACTTAAGGACATGGAAAGTTCGGGACGATTTTCGTAAACATCGGTTTTGGGATCAAAAAGGAATAGTTCATCGCCTTCCAATTGAGCAGTAACTTTATATTTCCATTCACCGGCAATTGACAGTGCTTCGGTTTTATTGTTTTCAGGATAAACTGTTAATAACTCAGGCTTCCCGTAAATGCCACCGCCTCCCTGGTTGTCAATTACTTTAACAGCCAGAACAGCCTGTCCGGCTTTTACTTTCTCCGGTGGAACGGTATATATCCGTTCTTTATTCCAATGTCCCGGAACCTCAGTGCTTCCGATTTTTTCACCGTTGAGGTAGGTAGCATCCATGTCGTCTATGGGGCCAAGAGAAACGATCAGTTTTTTCCCTCCCCATTCGGCGGGAATTTCAAATGATTTACGAAACCAGATGACCCCGTCTAAATCTCCTACAGTTGGTTCAAAATAGCCCGGCAGTTCCATTGTTTTCCAGGATTCTGTATCGGTGCCCGGATGGCTGCAATAATCATCAAACACATCCAGATTTTTAAATGGCTCTTTGTTGTCTTCCGTTGCCACTATAGCAATGGATTCCAGCGTGTTAAGCCATTCATTGTAAGCTTTTTCCTGTGGAGCAAGTTGTTTTAACTGCTCAGTAATGTCTGCAAAATCTTTGTCCGTGGCAAGCGTTCTGTTACTTATCCAGGCTTCGATAGGTGTTCCTCCCCAACTGCTGTGGATGATTCCGACAGGAACATCAAGTTCACTATTCAGCTTTTTGGCAAAAAAGTGGCTGTAGCACTGAAATGACCTGCATTTTCAGGTGAGGCAACTTCCCACTTTCCGGTAACATCGTCCAACGGTTCTGCCGATGTTTTACGGGTAACGGTGAACATTCTGATTTCAGGATTTTCTGAGTTGGCAATAACCTCGGCCGAATGAAGTATGGTATCGTTGGGCGGCCATCCGGACAGTGGCATTTCCATGTTTGACTGGCCCGATGCCAGCCATACCTCGCCCAGCATAGCATTCTTAATAATGATGGAAGTGTCCGGGGCCACTACCGAGAGATTATAAGGACCGCCTGCCTTTGTTGTGGCAAGTTTTAATTGCCAGTTGCCGTCCCCGGCGGTTGTAGCTGAAGAAGAGCTACCCCAGTCGGCGGAAACTTTAATCTCTGTTCCCGGCCTTGCTTTTCCCCATATTACCACATCGGTGTTTTGCTGAAGAACAATATTGTCTGAAAAGACGGACGGTAGTTCAAGATTTGATTTGGATGGCTTACATCCCGTCAAAGACAGCATAAAAAAGCTAAAAATAAATACGCTGACTGGTAAATTTAATGTTTTCATGGCTACGTCTGGTTTTATTTGTGAAAGGCCGGCCTTTTGAGGAGGCCGGCCTTTCTTTGTTATTGAATTAATTAGTGCGTGTCTATAAACACGCAAGATTTTTCACAATATGTGTGTCTGTTCAGAAAGTGCCGGTTGTAAGCCCAACGCAACAACAATTATTTTACAATACTCCGTTAAACTTTTACAGATGTCGGTTAAGGCAGAGACGCCCAAATTGGGTGTCTCTGCTCATATAAAAACTTTGCGTCACTGCGCCTCTGCTTTTACGCTATTTTTAACTGATTATTGACTTTACAGACGGGAACTATTTATCGTTTTTGTCCTTATCGTTAGAGTTTCTGCCTTTCGACTGACCAGGTTGTTGTGGTTTTGCTATGGAATCGCGCATTTGAGTGTCAGCGTCGATGTTTTTGTATTTCATATAATCCATAACTCCAAGGTTGCCTGATCTGAATGCTTCTGCAATGGCCTTTGGCACTTCAGCTTCAGCTTCAATAACGTGTGCACGGGCTTCCTGAGCTTTGGCTTTCATCTCCTGCTCTTCGGCAACGGCCATTGCTCTGCGTTCTTCGGCTTTGGCCTGGGCGATGTTCTTATCGGCCTCTGCCTGGTCGGTCTGGAGCTCTGCACCAATGTTTTTACCAATGTCGATATCGGCAATATCTATTGATAAAATTTCGAAAGCTGTTCCGGCATCAAGTCCCTTGCTGAGGACCACTTTAGATATGGAGTCCGGATTTTCGAGTACTGCCTTGTGTGAGCTGGACGAACCTATTGATGAAACAATACCTTCACCAACACGTGCAAGGACGGTTTCTTCACCGGCACCCCCCACCAGTTGTTTGATGTTAGCGCGTACAGTAACCCTGGCTTTGGTGATGAGCTGAATCCCGTCTTTTGCAACGGCAGCCACAGGAGGCGTGTCAATAACTTTTGGGTTTACCGACATCTGTACAGCCTCAAATACATCTCGTCCGGCAAGGTCGATGGCAGTACCCATTTGAAATGTAAGATCGATGTTGGCCTTCGATGCCGATACAAGAGCATGAACCACGTTGTCGACATTTCCTCCGGCCAGATAGTGGGCTTCCAGTTCGTCACGTTTTATGGTTTGCAGCCCGGCTTTGTGTGCCTCTATCATGGCGCGCACAATAATGGCCGGCGGCACCTTACGGATACGCATTAGTACCAGCTGTATGAGAGATATCCTGACTCCGGTAACAAGCGCAGAGAACCAGAGAATAACAGGAACATAATACAAAATGACGAAGAATAATACGACAATGACGGCTATAAGGCCGAGTGTCCCGAATACTTCCATAGTAATTATTTTACAGGTTTAACAATGATGTATGTTTTGTGAACTTCCGTTACTTCTATTTCTGTTTTGGGATCGACAAATTGTCCCTGACAGCGGGCTTCAACTTCCTGATTGTTGACCCTTGCTTTACCGACAGGATTCAGGCGGGTTATGGTTTTTCCACGATCGCCTGGCTTTATTGATTCTTCTTCGACTGTATCAACATGGCTGCTGATGGTGGATTGTAACATGACTTTATTCCATGTTTTTGTTCTCAGGGCATAGAATAAAATAATTATGGTTGCAATAAGTGTTGCCCCCAGTGTGATATGACCGGTAGAAACATCAATTCCATACGCCATAAAAATTCCTGCTACAATCATTCCCAAACCGCCAATCCCGGCTATGGTAATGCCCGGAACCACAAAAAACTCAAGAATGAGTAACAAAAGTCCGGTTATGATAAGTAATATGATAATAGCCATTGCAAATGATTAGTCAATACTGACTTTTAGTGATTTTTCCGTGAGCATTTTCTGCAGATCGGTCAGTTCATTATATGTTCCCCGTTTTATTTCACAGTGTCCCTTATAGTGCGTAAGAGTGGCACATTGTTCGGCCTGTTCACTGTCGTGAAGGCAACAGGCCATCAGAGCATCGATTACGTCATCGAAAGTATTGACATTATCATTGTGAAGGACCAGTATATGTTCTCCTATGCTCTCTTTGTTTGATCCCTGATTCTGCTCTTTTTTATCGTAAGGTACCATAGTCCTGAAATTTTTCGTAAAATATGAAAATAATTTCAATGCAACAAGAAAATTAAAATTTCGCCTCGCCAACCAGTGTCTTTCCGTAAAGTGCCATTTACTGTGTTACACTCGTCCGAAAATTACTCATTTACGATGAGTAAACTCGGTATTTTCGGACTTCGCAATCCTTGCAACCGGCACTTTCTGAACAGACACACTTATTGTAAAAATTTTTGCGAGTTTATAGACACGCACTAACTATCCGATAATCTATTGACCTGTCATCTTTCTTGCTTCGTTAACGGAAATCTGCTCTCCGTTTAAGAAAGCCACGACAAATGCACCCGGAAAACCTTTTTTTCTGATATCTGGCACACTGCGATAAGCGTCTTCATAGGTTGAATAATTACCGGCAAAATATTTAGTCAGGTCTTTACCTGCAACAGGAACGGAAGAAATGTCCGCAATTTTGGATAAAGCGCCGGAGTCGGGAGCATTTTTGAAAACCCCGATCTGTACTTTAAATACCGGTTTCAGGGATTGATTTTCCGTTGCATGATGGATCCCGGTGAATGCGGATTCTACCAGGGTGTCAGCATCTGCCTGGTTTTTGTTGTCATACCCCGAACCCTTGCCTGAGTCTCTGCTGTTTTGAATGGTTTGATAATTATCCTGAATGTTATTATCCGGTTTCGTTGACGACAAAGTCATATTGTCTTTTTGAATATTATCTCCCGAAGCATACTTAACCAGCTCGTTTTCTATCATTTCGATGGCCTGTCTTTTCAGTCCGCCCAGTTGTTCATATTTTTCCGGATTCCAGATGGCCATGTTGTCAATCTGATTATTGGCATCTTCGAAATAGCTTTGGGCTCTGCGAAAAGTCTGTTCCATTTCCGGTTGTGTAGAGTTTTTGGTGAACTTTTCCAACCTGGGCTGATATATATTGTACTTTTCGTCCAGTGCTTCGTGATACATATCCAGGGCTTGCTTGTGTAATTCTTTGGATTTTGAAATTAGCCGGCTCGTTTCATCCGAAGTTTGATTTTTGTTAAGTGTATCGACATTTTTTAATTTTTCGAAGAGCGAACGCTCTTGTGGCTCTTCATCGTAATTAACAGATTGTTCGAGGAGGTTTGAGGCTTCAAGTTTTAATATATTCGCCCAGGTATACATGCTGTCTGTGCGCTGTAAAGTTTTGATCTGTGCCGGAGTGAAATATTTTTGGTAGACCGGTGTCAGTTTTTCTTTTCTTTTTCTGAATTCTTCATCAGAGAAAAACGAAAAATCGCCGGGCTCCAAATCTTCCAGGGAGCTGTTATTGTTGTTTTTTGGAATTACTTTCCTGTAAGCTCCTTTATCTATGAGTTGAGTGATTTTTTCGGTTTCGAGTTGGCGGGCACGGATAAAATGGCGTTTAACACGGTCGTCCTGTCCATAAACCTTTTGTTCGAGTTCGAGTATTTCATCCATCAGTTGTGTCAGCTCTTGCTGATTGTAACTTTGAGCATATTGTTGCCGCTTGTTTCGCATCAGTTGTTCAAGGCTGTCTTTTTCCATATCGGCCATCTGTCCCCGTTTAAATTCAGCCCGGGCCGCATCACTTAAAAATTGATTGTAGTTTGTATAAACAATTGTGTCATTGATGTGAAATACAAATTCCCTTTCGGAATCCGTGCTTACAGGTTGTACTGCCTGTTGTTTTGCCTGCTCCTTTTCCCAGACATTTCCCATTGCTAACGGTAGCTGTGCCAATTCTCTGATTTGTTCGGTGTCTTCAGCAAGATTTTTAATTACTGTATTGTCCCATACAATCCTGACAACCACTGCCTGGCCGGGAGCAACTCCTCTGTTGGTGGTGAACCATGCCTGTTGTCCGAAAGGATCAGCGGCAAACATATAATCATCTGCCGGCGAATTGAATGGAGGTCCTATGTTTTCAGGCTCTGAAAAAGAATTGCTTTCAGGATCATAAATTGAGCGGTAAATGTCGAGACCGCCCATTCCTCCCGGACGATCGGAGGCAAAAAAGAACGTGGTGCCGTCGACCATAAGAAATGGTGTGCGTTCGTCATAATCGGAATTAACCGGCGAACGCAAATTTTTACTGCCACTCCAGCGGTCGAGTAATTGTTCCATTTTGTAAAGATCGTGGGTGGCTGTGTCGGATTCTTCCAGAACAAAAAATACTTCGTTTCCTTTTTCGGTTCGATACATAAGGTTTTCAGGAGGAACACCGGTTTTAAAAAAAGTTTTGTTCGGTGCAAGGGTACCACACTCTTCAGGAAAATTGTAGGCAGCTATAAAATTATTTTCAGCCACGGTGTCCTTGTTTGTTACCTTAATGCTGAAATATTTGTTTGTCAAACGGGTTGCCGATTCGCAGTCCTGAACAGCCCTCTTTGCCACTTCTCTCCGGGGATCGCTGTTAGAAGCATACTTAAGGAAAACTTCATATTCTTCTATAGCGGAATCAAAGCGATAGGTGTGTTGATATGCTTTCCCGAGATAGTAATGTGCATCTCTGCTTACCCGCCTGGTTGAAGCAAATTTCAATCTTTCAATGGCTTCATCGTAATTTTGACGCTGTTCAACCAGACAAACACCAAGGTAGTAATTGAATTTAGGCTCACGATCATAGCGTTCGATCAGGTGTTGGTACATAGGCAAAGCTTCAGCATACCTGCCGTTGCGAAACAGCTCAATCGCCTGGTCGGGAGAAACCTGGTTTTCCTGGGCATTGGCCCACCCAAATGACAATATGAACGCAATGATTGTTGTGTAAATTATTTTCATGCCTTGTGCCAGTTTAAATAGTTTCTGTCCATAAAGTACCATTTGCTGTGTTACGCTTGCCGCCAAAATCCTCATTTACGAAAAGTAAACTTCGTTTTTGGCGGCTTCTCAGTCCTTTCAATCGGCACTTTCTGAACAGACACAAATATTGTAAAAACTTTTTGCGTGTTTACAGACACGCACTAATGAATCATCTCACATCTTTTATCTCAAAATCTAACGACCTGTTGTCTTTTCAGACATCAAATTTAATCAATAAGGTTGAATTCCCTAAAAGGATTTTGCTGTTCATCAAAATCAAGGTGTATTTTATCGAAGATATTTTGATATCATAATATAAATGTTAATCTTTGTTTAGTCCTGACCCGGATGAACTAAATTTTGAGAAATTTTAGTTCATCTTATTCATTTACACGAGATAAGAATAATTTAAGGAATTTAATGCAGGTCAATGAAATCAATTATTTGTTTTGAATAATTGATTTTTCCATTTGAAAAATTCTTTCCTTTTTTATTAATTCCGGCTCATCCACTATCATTTTCTGCAACAATCAGATTGACCATGTTGAGCATTTTGGTATTAAAGGAACTCCGTTGTGCTTTTTCGAATACTGCCTGTATTTTTTAACTGATCTATGAGTGCGGTCTAAAAAGCATCTTTGTTGCCAAACTCTGTATTGTTTTAAATTTTTGAATCCTCATTAACAACGGATTAACTCCGGTACAAAAATTTAAAACGCCTTGATTCTGAGGAAAATATGTCTTTTTATACCACGTTCATCTATGCGTTTTTATATAATTTACCACTGCTGTCCGACAAAAAAGCG
>NZ_AHZV01000261.1 GCF_000250735.1 Anaerophaga thermohalophila str. Valhall | reverse complement strand
TGGACAGACACTAATTAAGGTTCATTTCGTTAAGATAAGAATTAATCACCTTTTTCTGTCTTTCCCTGTCCGAAAGTTCTTCTTTTAATACCTTCTCTGCTATTTCCAAAGATAACCGGCCTATGGTATCCCTGATTTCCTGAAGCGCTTCCTGTTTTTGCTTTTCAATATCCTTGTTGGCTTTATCGAGCATTTTCCGGCTTTCCTCACGGGCCGTTTCACGTGCCTCATCCACAATCTGCTCCTTTAGTTCCCGGGCCTCCTTCAATATGGCATCCCGTTCCCCCCTGGCATCTTCGAGAATTCTTTTCTTTTTTTGCTCCATCATTTCAACTTCTTCTTTGGCTTTTCGGGCATCTTCAAGGGCAAATGAAATGGTCTCCTCACGCACCTTCAGGGCACGCAAAATGGATGGCCATGCATATTTTCGAAGCACCACCAGTAGAATTATGAATGAAAGGGAAGTCCAAAAAACAAGTCCCGGACTTGGTGTTAACAGTTCCATAAACGTCTTTTTAATTCCAACTGCAAGGTTGATTTATCCGTATAAAATTAACTTATTACGGTCGGAAAACCTGCCCGGATTTATCGTGCGAACTCGATGCAAAAACTTACATATTCCTGTTCCCGAATAATCTGGCGAAGTTGTAGCAATTTAATAAATCAAAGCACCAACCTCGTTTCATCAGGCCAGCCAGGCTACAACAATGCCAAACAAGGCAACTCCCTCAATAAGAGCTGCGGCAACAATCATGGCAGTCTGAATTTTTCCGCTGATCTCGGGCTGGCGACTCATCGATTCCATAGCAGATTGTCCTATCCTGGAAATTCCGATGGCTGCTCCAACAACGATAATCCCGAGCCCGATGGCTGTAAGTGACAAAGTTTCCATATTTCAATGTTTTATTTGTTATTATACTCCGTTAAACTTTTGCAAAACGTTGCAAACCAATTGGTTGTATTCTAAAGGGTTTGATTGTTAAAATACAGTATATCAGGGTTGTACGAAACAAGCATGGCAAGGTTTCACACAACAAGAATATGCATAAATGCTTGCATGCGAGTTCCATCAGACCAATAACTTATACATAATTTATACTGATGAATTATCTTACATCTTATATCTAAAAATCTAACGATCTATTGTGTTAATGTTCAGCTTTACTTGTACTCATCCCTATAAACAGAGCTGTCAGCATTGTGAAGATATATGCCTGTAGTACTGCAACCAGAAACTCCAGCAACAGCATAACTAATGACAACAAAATTGAAACAGGCGCAATATAGACAGATTTAAGGATAAAAATCATGGTTACCAGACTTAAGATAACTATGTGTCCGGCGGTAATATTGGCAAACAAACGAATCATCAACGCGAAAGGCTTGGTAAACAACCCCACAAATTCCACCGGGACAAGCAGGAACTTCACGAAAAACGGAACGCCCGGGGCGGTAAATGTATGTTTCCAGTAATCTCTTGATCCAAATAAATTAATGGCAAAAAACGAAAACACCGCCAATGTAGCCGTGAAACTTATGTTCCCTGAAAGATTACTTCCACCGGGGAAAAACGGAACAAGACCGATCAAGTTATTGATCCAGATAAAGAAAAACAATGTAAGCAAAAACGGAACAAACTTATCGGCTTTGTCTTTATCAATCTGGCCCCGGGCAATGTCATCGCGTACGAAAAGAATAAGAGGTTCCAGCACTGCCCTTAGACCCTTTGGGGGAGCCATTCCATGCCGGGCATAACCTCTGGCCGCAGAAATAAACATACTCATGATTAAAACCATGGACAAAAACATGCTGGCTACATTCCGGGTGATCGAGAAATCAGCCGGCGAAGCATTTGTAATATGCCCGTTCTCATCATATTGGACGGCTCCTTCTGAATCGGTAATATAAAAAGTTTCGTCTTTCAGTACCACAAAATCATCCCCAATTGTTGCAGGTGTATTGGAATGATAGAACTCATCAGAGGAATAAAACCAGGGTTCTCCATCGTGCCATAAAATTACGGGTAATGGAAGTGACAAATGAATGGTTTGTCCATGCCGGTTCGTATAGTCAATAATATGCCAATGATGAGAATCGCTGATGTGGCCGATAATTAGTCCGAACACATCAACATCGCCCTCTTCCGTTTCATGGTTTGCCGAAAAAGCAGATAATACCATGCCGAACAGAAAAAATATGACAATAAAAAACCTCAAATTGCTAATTTTAAAAACGCATGATAAATGAGTGAAAAAACTGAAAATATAGAATTAGTAATCTTCCCGCATTTCCCTCAGATTGTCGTTCTATACGTGATGAAAAGTACAGAAGTTTCATTCGTATATAATTAATCTAAGTCATTGGCCGAATGGAACTCGCGATTTTTATACATGTCCTTTTATGGCGGATTTCTTTTTAAACAGAGCGGCGGAGCCGAGTGAGAAATCAAAGGCCCATGCTGATTTCATCCATTGAATATCTGCACCTGAAATCAGAACCGCCTCTTTCTAAACAGCCATTGAATTTTCCACTTAGTATCCATACCTAAAAGGACCAGGTAAGCAATAACAATGGGGATAACATAGGCTTCTATATTCTCATGATCTCTATCAAATAAAACAATGATCAGGAACGGAATCAATAACATCTTGAACATGGACAATGCCATAAACACAAAGCCCGCGGTATTCTTCCAGTATTTTTTGACCTCCTTCAGCACAAAAGATGTTAACGGAAACATAGCAATGATGATCAAAGCTAAATAAAGCCAGTTTTTTGGGACATGACCGGTTTCGATAAAAACAACAAGACCTGCCACTCCTTTGAACAGCAGGCCGTAAAAAATTTCCTTAATCAATAACACTTTATATGCTAAAAGTGTTGTCATAAAGCAAATTACTTTTTAATATCTTTGGGAGGAGACTGTTGGGAAGTTGCTGTTTGCTGATTTCCCATATTACAGGTACCCGAAAAAATGGCTCCGGGTTCAATATTCAGTTTCCCCGTTTTAATATCTCCGTTTACTTTCGAACTCGCCTTAAGCGAAAGAAGCTCGCTAACATTTATTTTTCCGTTCAGGGACCCGGCCAGCTCTGCATTGCTGCAAATCACCTCTCCCTTTATCATTCCGTTTGACCCGATAACAACCTTTCCTTTAGAATTAACATTGCCTTCAATATGTCCGTCAATTCGAATGTCTCCATTGGTTTCAACATCTCCGACAATTTTTGTTCCCTGACCAATCATGTTGGGCAGTTTGTTCTCGGGTTCAAAATTTTTCGCCATCTCCATTTATATTTAATATTTGTTAATAATGCATTTTAATAGATAATCAGACGATTAGATGTTCGACAGTTAGATATTAAACATCAAAGGATCAGGAAATATTGATCTGAACAACAAATTTAAAAAGAAAAAACAAATTATTGTCGTCCCTTCATGAAATCCTTTAAGGCACTTAGCTGTTGTTCCTTTCTTACCTGCCTGAGATTCTTTGCCGTATTGGTATAATATTTATGGTTGGTGATAAAACTGATCTGTTTTTTATTCCATTCCGGTAATGTCATCTTACCGTTAAACGTCTGAAATTCTTCATACAGACTTCTCGACACCGGTATAAAATCGGATCGGCCAAGATAATCAAGATCGGCATCTTTTAAAATGGCTTCAAGATGATTTCGTGGGTGAGCATCCTTGCGGGTAACATTAATCAATTCAACAATTTCTTCGATCTGGTCGTCAAGATAACCATACATGGGTAAAACTTCTCTTGCCAGATCAATACTGTTATCTTCATGATTATCATAAGAAATCAGGAATCCTGTATCGTGAAAAAGTGCGGCTGTTTTCAACAGAAGCATTTCTTCTTCACTGACTCCTTCGCCGCGTCCTATTATTTCAACCTGGGTAACGACATCTACTGTATGTTTCATGTTATGGTAGGCAAGTTCGTCAGACAATTCATTCTCCAGCCTGTTAAGTACCGCTTCTTCCATATCGCCAAATCTGATGTGCTGCAACCTGACCCTGAACAGCTCGTTTGGTTCTTTTCCTTCACCATCAACTGATAATTCCTGAATAATGCCTTTAATAAAATACATATCCGTTTCTCCTTTATATTTAATTGGCATCTTGCCCCTGTATTCGGCAACAAAAAACTCCTTAACCAATTGCCATGTAGTGCCCGAAATGTTTATTTCTCCAGCCATTCCGGATGATTCCATACGACTTGCGATGTTAACGGTATCTCCCCATATATCGAAGGAAATCTTTTTTCGTCCTACCATCCCGGATATAACAGGTCCTGTATGTATACCAATCCGCAACTCCCAGTAGTCCTTGTGCTCAATCATTTTTATCCGGCGCATCTCTTCCATAAACTGCTGCATTTCGAGGGCCGCCAAAACGACTTCTACCGGATTGGTACTGTTTTTTACAGGTAGCCCTCCTGCACACATATAAGCATCGCCAATGGTCTTTATTTTTTCGATTCCGTATTTTTCGACAATCTCATCAAAATGAAGAAAAAACTGGTCAAGCTCATCGATGAGCATCTCCGGATTAAGTTGTTCCACAATTCGGGTAAACCCCTGAATATCGGCAAAAAGTACTGTTACTTTCTGATATTTCTTGGATTTCTTTTTAGGCCCCTGATGTGTATAAACGATGGAATCGGTGTCATATTGTGTCTGAATGCGATGTGCTTTCTCCTTTACTTTGAGTGCCAGAGCAAGTCGTTCGGCTGTAAGTTCTTCCACGCGACGATGAATAAAATTTCTTAACCATACTACCACCAAAATGATAACAACGGCAAGCAATAAAATTATCACATAGATATTAACTGAAAATCCCTCGTGCATCACTTCAAAACATTTTACCTTCCGCAATATAAAAAAAGTCTTGTAAAAACCACCATTCATCCAAGCTTTGAAACACTTAAAAAAAATGCTTCAAAATCTTTAATGTTTGTAAAAACAAAAATGTTATCTTTAGCCTGTTAAATACAATAAAATTGACTATGGAAAGCCTAATGCATAGTATTCTTGTGCCCTATGATTTTTCGGACACTGTATTTTATGCAGTTCAACATGCTGTAAATCTTTCCCGTGTTTTAAACACAAACATCACTTTACTTCATATCGTTAAAAAAGAATCGGAAATTTCTCCGGCCGAAGAAAACCTTCGCAAAGAAGCAAAGGAAATTGAAAAAAAGCTAAAAGTAAAGCCTGAAATTCTGGTCAAAGAAGGGACTATTTTTAAAACCATCAATGAAGTCTCGGAAGAACTTGAATGTGCAATGGTGGTCATGATCACCCACGGAATGCGGGGCATGCAAAAACTCACCGGAAGTTGGGCTCTGAAAGTGATTGTCGGCTCCAGAGTGCCATTCCTGGTTGTTCAGGAGCCCCCGCAAAAGGACGATTATACAAAAATCGTTTTCCCGGTCGATTTCAAGTCCGAAAACAAAGAAAAACTAAGATGGGCAGAATACATGTCCCGATATTTTAAAACCAAAGTATACTTGTTCTCATCAACGGCCAAAGATGGAGCGGTTGACAGTAGAACCAAAGCCAATGTGGTCTTTTGTAAAAATTTTCTGGAGGAAAAGAACATCGATTACGAATTGGTACTGGCCAAACATAAGGCCCCGTTTTCGCAGGAGACCATTGACTTTGCCAAAGATAACAACGCCGATCTGATCATCATAATGACCACCCGCGACATTGCTTTCCATGATTATATCCTCGGAGCTCACGAACAATATATTATCGCCAACAGCGCCAAAGTTCCGGTTATGGTCATTAATCCAAGAACAGATTTGATGAAGTACGGCTATGGTGGCAGCTTCTGAAATCAATCCTGTTTGTGAACAACAAACAGGTCGCTCGTCTGCAAGAACTTAGGTTTAACACGCTGACAATTTTCACGTCTCTTCAATTTCTACTGCAAAAAGGGCCAAAGAATGCCTTCACGCAAAGTTTTATCACCAACATTCCCCTTGTTTTTCGTATTTTCGCATATTACAATAAATAATAGTCAGCTAAAAAAAATAAACGCAGAGACGCAAGGTTGTGATTATTAGAGATTTTGAATGACTTACCATCCACATTTATAAACAATTATGGAACTCGTATTTGCAACGAACAATAAACATAAATCCATCGAAATAGACCGATTATTAGGGGAAAACCGAACGGTTAAATCACTCCCGGAAATAGGATTTGAGGGTGATGTGCCGGAAACAGGGAAAACCCTTGAAGAGAATGCGTTGCAAAAAGCAAGGTATATAAAAACCCGCCTGGGAACCGATTGTTTTGCCGATGATACAGGTCTGGAAATTGATGCCCTTAATGGTGCACCAGGTGTTTATTCGGCCCGCTATGCCGGGCCTGAAAAAGACAGTTTGAAGAACATGGAGAAGGTACTGAGGGAATTAAAGGACTGCCGGAACAGGAAAGCCCGCTTCAGAACAGTTATTGCACTGATCCTCGATAATAAAGAGTTGTTGTTTGAGGGTATTGTTAATGGATCGATACTTGAAAACCCTCGTGGAGAAAAAGGTTTTGGATACGATCCAGTCTTTTTACCGGAAGGATATACACTCTCTTTTGCAGAAATGTCACTCAACGAGAAGAATAAAATAAGCCATAGAGCAATAGCAGTAAAAAAACTGGTCGACTATTTAAAAACCCTAAATAATGCTCGTCTATAAATTCGCAAAAATTTTCACAATATGTGTCTGTTCAGAAAGTGCCAGTTGCAAGGCTTGGGAAGCCGCCAAAAACAGAGTTTACTTTTCGTAAATGAGTATTTTGGCGGCAAGCGTAACACAACAAACGGTACTTTATGAACAGACACAAAATAAGGAATAACTAACACCTATGGATACAGTTATAAGAAAAGTCTGGCTCCTCCTGTTGTTTTCAGCACTTTCTGCGTCCACCTCGGCGCAGGACTTATGGACGACTTATTATTCATACAAACAATGCTTTAACATAGCCGAGAATACAGACTTTATAATTGGTGCTTCCAATCTGGGACTGATCCTTTACCATAAAGAAACCAACTCGGTTAGTGCTAAAAACAAAGTTAACGGTCTTTCCGATTCCGAAATTTCAGCAATAAACTCAATTCCTCATGACGATATCATTCTGATTGGCTACGAAAACGGAAACATTGACGTAATTACAGATGAAGGCACATATAATATTCCGGATCTTAAGATTGAAAACATGCCCGGTAGTAAAAAAATCAATCATTTTCTTCTTCACGATGACGGAAGGGTATTCTGTAGTACCGATTTTGGGATACTGGAACTAAATATTTCGAAGAAAGAAATAGCTTCCACTTTCATTATCGGAGATGAAGCATCTTATCTGAAAGTGAACAAAACAGTTGTAAAGGATGATACCATTTACGCGGCAACCTCATCAGGTCTCTTGATGGCCGATATGAACAAAACGCTCTCGTATTACGAAAACTGGGAATTGCTCTCGGAAGACCGGTCTGCATTTTGTGATGTTGAATCCAAACCATCAGGCATCGTTGCTGCTAAGGGAGAAAGAGGGAGCACGTGTCAGCTACTGCTATTTAATAGCAGCGGTGCATCGGCACTTTCCAGTTACGGGAGATTTCAAAACATACGTCCTACAGAGGATGGTTATATTATCACCACACAAAATCGCATCTATTTTACCGACAGTCAACTTGAAACAACTTCCACACAGGATACCATAATTATTCAAACCCAGGATGAATATATGCCTGTCTACAGGGATGCCTTTATAGCAGAAGATCAGACGCTTTGGCTGGCCGATTGGAACGGGGGTCTTTTCCATAAAACAACTTCCGGCAAATATCAGCAGGTATTGCCGCCCGGCCCCTATTCAAATTCTACTTATAAGACAAAAAAAATCAATGATGAATTGTGGATAGTTCCGGGTGGTTTCGGCGCCCTTCATAACAATGCAAATATACCGGCCAGCGTATCTGTTCAGAAAAACGGAGAATGGAAATACTTTACCCGTTCAAACACGCCGAAATTTAGTGATGCCCGCGATTTAATCAACATTGAAGTCAATCCCTACAATTCGGAAAACGTTTTTATTTCTTCATGGGGAAACGGCGTGTTCGAATTTAAAAAGAGCAACGATACCATATACCTTGCAACCCAATATACTGACAAAAACAGCGAACTTACTAATTTTCCGGGTGCACCCCCTGGCAGATACATCAGGGTTTGGGGCATGGCATTTGACTCAGACGGAAATCTATTCATGAATTGTTCTTCCATTACATGGATTTTTGCTGTTTACAACGTTATGGACAATGCCTGGTATAAATACGATTATGCCGACATAACCGAAGGCGATCAGAAAAACGGAGAATTAATAATCGACAACAACGGCTATAAATGGTTGCCTGTCCTGCATGGTCAAAAAGGCTATTTTTGTTTTTGACGACAACGGCACTATTGACAACCCTTCGGATGACCGCTACCGGGGTATACTTAGCCGGGAGCAGGACCCCGATCCCAGAAATGAAGGCCCTTTGAAGCTGTGGGATGAAAACGGAGAAGAAATCATCGAGGGAGCCTTTTGCATTGAAAAGGACAAAAACGGATACCTTTGGTTTGGCACAGAAAACGGAGTGATTGTTCAGTATAACCCCGGTCAGATTTTCGAAACAGAACGCCCGGTTTTCTCGAGAATAAAGGTGCCCCGGAACGATGGCAGCGGACTGGCCGATTATCTGCTCGAAGGCATTCGAATCACAGCAATTGCTGTTGACGGTGCAAACAGGAAATATTTTGGAACCGAAGGGAACGGTATCTATCTGATATCGGAAGACGGCACACAAACCATAGAGCATTTTAATACCGGAAACAGTCCGATTCCATCCAATAACCTCTTTAATATCGATATCGATGAATCCAACGGCGAGGTTTTCTTCGCCACCGACAAAGGGCTAATCTCTTACCGTGGAGCGGCCGTAGAAGGAGAAAAAACATTTAGCAACGTATACGTCTATCCCAATCCGGTAAGACCTGAACATGAAGGGCCCATAACCATAACCGGCCTGATAGACCGGACAAATGTTAAAATTACCGATACATCGGGCAATCTGGTATATGAAACAATATCGCTCGGGGGAAATGCTTTCTGGAACGGAAAAAATCTTTATGGTGAAAAAGTGAAATCCGGTATATATATTATATTTTTGGCATCACCAGACGGCAGCCAAAATGAATCTGCCAAAGTGGCGATAATCCGATGACAGTAGAACAGCTATAAAAAATGCGATTGATGTCTAAACGAAACCTGAGTATTTTCGGAATTATTTTAGTTTTCGCAGTTATTATTATTGCTGTCTTATGGAATCTGTACCGGCATCAGAGTTTCAGCGCCGAAAAAAATCTGGATTCGGTGCCTGCCAACACAGCACTGGTACTCAGAATCAATTCGGTCAACGACCTTGCTAAGGCGCTTCAGAAAAAAACAGATTATCGATCGGAATTGGAAGCTTTTGAAAGCCTGGCTTCTGTGTATGATGTGATTAGCTTTGTCGATACATCAGCGCTGTTTTCTGCACGCCCGGTCAGAAATTTGTTAAAAGCTCCGGTTTACATTTCATTCCAGAAAATAGGCAAAACAAATTTTGAACTAAGTTTTCATTTTGCACTGCAAAACCAGGCCCATCAGAATGAAATAAAGTCGTGGATAAACGACCATCAAACAGGTAAACGTAACTATACCGGATTTGCCATTTATCAGATACCTCTGCCCCAACCAGGTAATAAAACTGTTTATGCCACTGTTCAGAACGGGGTGTTAACGGTAAGCAAATCTTCTTTAATGGTAGAAGCATCTATCAGACAACAACAAACCGATCATTCACTGCGAAACGACAGAGAATTTTCTTCTCTTAACAAAACAACAAGCTCAGGAGCTACCGGGTCGCTTTTTATCAACTTTTCAAAATTACCTTCTTTCTCCGAACCCTTTTTTGCCTCCAACTCCAGACAATATGCCGCCTTTTTGGGTAAATTAAGTTCATGGGGTGCATTAGACATCCATTTAAAAGAAGATGGTGCGGCTCTCAACGGCTTTTTATCCGGCAATGAATCATCCCGGTTTATCTCACTTTTTGATGGTATTGAGCCCAAAAAATCGACACTTTCCGAGGTACTCCCTTCGGACATCAGATTGTTTCTGGGGTATAATTATGCCAACAATATCCGTTTTATAGCAAATCTTAAAAAATACATTTTAAACTCCGAAGACTCCAATGATTTCGAAACAGCCAATCAATCTTTTAAAAATACTACCGGTAACCATTTTGTCGAAGCCTTTTTCGAAAATATTGACGGCGAATTTGCCATGGCTTTCTCGAACTACAATGCCAGCAACCCCCAGGAAGGCAGGTTTCTGGTTTTTAAGACAAAAGGGCAGGCAGTAACATTGCCGGCACTTAAACAAATACAGGAATATTTTGGCGTTTCAACCACCCCTGTCTCCAGATATAATGTAGACAACTCAATCTCTTTTCCAATCTATCGTGGATTCCCTGACAAGTTGCCGAGAATGACTATGGAATATCTGTTTCCGGATGCTCCCCTGCAATTTTTTTCGTTTTACCGTAATTACCTTGTCTTTGCCGACAGTCAGAAATCGCTGGAATCATTTTTATACAATAATGTGCTTAAACGCACCTTGCAAAGTCATCCTTATTTCTCCTCATTCACGGAAAATTTTGCATATGAAGAAAATCTGTTTTTTTTCGCGGAGATTCCCCACCTTTATTCGTATATCGGCCAATCGCTGAATGCTGATATCTTCCATCCGACTAAAGAGCAGAACAAAATACTATTCAATTTTTATGGCGCAGGAATTCAGTTATCTCACAATTCGGGACTTAATTATTTAAACGCCTTTGCCAATTACACCCCCCATCGCGACAAAGAGCCACGTACCATCTGGCAAAGCCGGATTGATTCAATGGCATCAATGAAACCCGCGTTGGTTGAAAATCATTATACATCGGAAAAAGAGATAATGGTGCAGGACAAGGCCAACAATCTGTACCTCATCAACAACATGGGGCGCATACTCTGGAAGCGGCCCCTCGACGGCCCCATCATAAGTGAGATATTTCAAATAGATTACTATAAAAATACAAAACTGCAATACTTGTTCAACACAGAAGAAAGATTGTATCTTCTCGACCGAAACGGGAACCATGTAGCACGATATCCTTATACATTGCCATCGAAAGCTACTAACGGACTGGCTGTATTCGATTATAATAAGAACCGGAACTATCGCATATTTATAGCATTAAACGACCGAAAAATATACCTCTTCGACAAAACAGGAGCCAGAATCCCCGGATGGAATATTCCACAAACAGAAGGCACTGTAACACAACCTGTCCAGTTCTTCAGAACCAGTGGAAAAGATTACATAGTGTTTAGCGACCAGTACCGCAACTATATAATGGACCGTCGTGGGAATCATCGGGTTGTGCCGGATAAAAGTTTTATAAGAAATGACCGTAGCCCCTTTTACCTGGAATATCCCGACTCTGAAAAATCAGCGCTGGTTACAACAACGACAGACGGTTCTCTGGGCCGAATTATGCTTCCCTCCGGCAGAACGAGCATTCACCCCGAAACAAAAGTGGATAGCAAAGACCATTATATTACTGTCGTTCAAGAAAACAATCCCAAATATGTGTTGGTAACTCCCGAACAACTGAAAATTTTTAATTCAACTCTTCAACCCGTCGTTAATAAAACGCTGGAATACCCTGTAAATGCAATCGCCGACATTTATCAGTTTTCTTCAACCGACCATAAAATAGGCCTCGTTTCGGCAGAAAACTCAAAAATATATCTCTACAACAGCGACGGTTCTCTTTATCGGGGATTCCCCCTGAAAGGAACGACAAGATTTTCCATTGGCTTTTTAAAATCATCCGCCTATCGTTTTAATCTTATAACAGGAGGTGAAAACAACTATTTATATAATTACAGAGTGGAATGATGAGATACGCCAATTTTTACTTATTTTTGTCGCAACCAATTGAGAAACATCCAGTATAAGACGGACAGCGCAATGCAGTATTCTTTTTTCGATTTTCTCTCTCTTGTAGGCTCACTGGGCATGTTCCTTTACGGCATGAAAATTATGAGTGAAGCCCTGCAAAAAGTGGCCGGCAATAAAATGCGGGCGATTCTTTCCGCCATGACATCCAACCGTGTATTGGGCATATTTACGGGCTTTTTGGTAACGGCCATGATTCAATCCTCCTCGGCCACAACGGTAATGATTGTTAGTTTTGTAAATGCAGGCCTTGTTACCCTTAAAGAATCTATCGGTGTAATAATGGGGGCGAATATAGGAACTACCGTAACAGGCTGGATTATTACTCTCTTTGGATTTAAAGTAAAAATCAGCGCCTATTCTCTTCCCCTTATCGGGCTGGGCCTGCCTTTTATATTTTCAAAGTCAGCAACAAAACGCTCTTATGGAGAATTATTCATCGGTTTTGCACTCTTGTTTCTGGGACTCGAATATTTAAAAGATTCGGTTCCAAATATCCAGGAGAATCCGGAAATACTTAGTTTTCTTCATCAATATACCGAAAGTGGAATCTTAACAACCCTCTTATTCCTGGGCATTGGTACCCTTCTGACAGTTGTTGTTCAATCTTCGTCGGCCACTATGGCCCTGACATTTGTAATGTGCAACGAAGGGTGGATTGAGTTCAGCCAGGCCGCGGCGATGATTCTGGGAGAAAATATCGGGACTACCATTACTGCCAATGTTGCAGCATCGGTAGGAAACATCAGCGCCAAAAGAGCTGCAAGAGTCCACCTGATATTTAATATTCTTGGTGTTATCTGGATGCTCGCTGTATTTCATCAATTTACAGGATTGATTGATACCCTGATGACAAAGAACGGGGGTACTTCTCCAAACGATTCACCGGCGGCCATACCTACTGCATTGTCAATTTTCCACACCTCTTTTAATATTATCAATGTCCTCATTTTTGTTTGGTTCACCCCTGTCATACAAAGAGTTGTGGAATACATGGTGCCCTACAAGACCAAGGAATCTGATGAAGAGTTCAGACTGAAATATATAACAACAGGGATGCTATCTACATCCGAACTCTCTCTGCTACAGGCAAAAAAGGAAATACAGTTCTATGCCAAGCACACAACAAAAATGTTCGGATTTGTCAGGAAAATGATGCATGAAGACCGTGACAAAAAATTCAATAAACTCTTTTCCAAAGTTCAGAAGTATGAAGGAATCAGCGATAATGTGGAAGTAGAAATTTCCAACTATCTCACCCAAATATCACAATATAAGCTCAGTGAACTGGGCCGTAAACGGCTGCGTTCGATGCTGAAGATGGCAGGCGATCTCGAAAGCATCGCCGACAGCAACTTCAATCTGGCACGCTCTGTCAACAGAATGCGCGAAAAGAACATCAGATTCAAGCCTTCGGCAACCGAAAAACTGGAGCTTATGTTTAACCTTGTCGAAGAGGCTCTATCTGTTATGCGCGAGAACCTCCAGCAGGATGAACTGGCGGTTTCGCTCACCAAAGCACGACTTCTGGAAGACCAGATCAATAACTACCGGAACCAACTGAAAAGCGAACATCTGGATAATCTGGCAAACAATGTTTATTCGTATGAGTCAGGCATCATATTTAACGATCTGTTTTCTGAAAGTGAAAAACTTGCAGATTACGTGATCAATGTTTCCGAGGCCATTGAGGAAGTGGGATTGTAATTTTAATTCTCTGATAATACCCCCTTAATATTAAAATAATATAGCATCTGTAGTTTTGTACCAGAGAAAAATCAAAAAAGAGTACTACAACACAAAACATAGATGTTATGAAAGCATTATTAATAATTTTATCACTGGTTGCCTCTGTATCGATGACAACCCTGGCGGGTTCGAACAACAAAACAGAGAATCCCGGAGAACCTGTAGCTGTCAATACCTGCATTTCAGGAACCATTATTGACGAAGAAACCGGAGAAGCGTTAACCGGAGTTGAAGTTAAACTCGATGGAGCCGAAACAAAGACTTACACCGATTTTGATGGAAAATTCATTTTCGACAAGGTAAAACCAGGCGACTATTCGGTTCAGGTCAATTATATTTCCTATCAGCCGGTTGTAAGAAACATCAGGGTGCAAACCAACGAAATGCATGCGCTCAATCTTGAATTGGAAAACGTCGACAGCGAATAAACGCCGTCCATCAACAATTGAGCAATATAAAACCAGGGAAGACGTGTTTGTTTACGTCTTCCCTTTTTTTATGAATGTTAAAATAAAGTTGCCGGAATGTAACTTTAATGTTAACTTTGCGTTAACACAAAGACAGGAACAAGTTGGGAGGCTTTTGATAATTTTTAAAATACGGAAGCCATGAAAAAGTTGATATTATTAATCGCGATGATTGCATCAGCGCCTCTGCTGCTTGCCCAACTTGTTGAAAAAGAAGGTCTCTACTACGACTCCAACAACAATCCCTATTCCGGTACTTACATTGAGTATTTCCCCGATGGAACAGTACGCCTTGAGATGAAGGTAAAGGACGGCAAAAAAGACGGAACCACCACTTATTATTATGAAAACGGGACGAAAAAAGAAGTTCGAAGTTTCAGCAATAATAAAATGGACGGAACCTGGATCACCTGGAATGAAGCCGGAACGAAAATTGCTGAAGCCCGTTACCAAAATGGTAAAAAGCACGGTAAATGGTATATATGGGACGAAACCGGTACTTTGCGATACGAAATGGAGTATACTCAGGGTGCTAAAACCGGTGTTTGGTCAATCTGGGATGAAAACGGGAAACTCGTTAGCCAGAGACAATATTAAAAATTGAACGCAATATCCGCACTTGCCTTACGATTTGTATTTTATCTGCGCATCATTAAGCGGATGATCAAAAATCCTTACCAACACGGTAAGGGTTTTTTGTATGGTAAAATGTCTAATACAATAATACTACCCTTATTTTAGTGGTTAAATATTTGTTGAAATATAGTTATAAATGTGGTTGAAATGTGGTTCAAGAAAAAGAATGCAACATATAGACTACGTTAAACTACATTTTAACTATAAACAAATTGCAAGTTGTCATTAAATTCGTGGTAGAACCAATATAATAGATGATTAGCTTTTCAAACACAAGATATAAGACTCATCCTGTATTACTGATAATATGAGCCCGGTCTAAAAAGCATCTTTGTTGCCAAACTCTGTGTTGTTTTAAATTTTTGCATCCTCTTTAACAATGAGTTAACTCCGGTACAAAAATTTAAAATGCCTTAA
>NZ_AHZV01000262.1 GCF_000250735.1 Anaerophaga thermohalophila str. Valhall | reverse complement strand
CAGGTTAGAGCGAGCCTGCCTCCGGACTGTCTAAAAGTATTAAGAATACTCATAAATACAGGATTTGATTAAATCCATTTCATTTTGCCCGGTTCAATACTCTGTTAAATTTTTGCAATGCGATGTAGGCCAATTGTTTGAATATGGAGAGGTATGTTTGTTAGAATGCAGTGTATCAAGGTTGAAAAAATCCATCTTACATCTAAAATTCTAACGATCTATTACGGTCAATAGCCATAAAATACCAAAAAATTGGGATTTCAGGAATCCTACCACCGTTGTAGTTTTGCAATCAGAATTTGTTAAAACTTAAAAAAAACATAGATGATGGTAAGAGGTTTCTTTATTCTGATTTTGATGCTGATAAGTGTTATTGTCCATTCTCAGACCGGGACTGATGCATCCGGTGTTTATAAAAACTCAGCCGAAAATATCTTGTTAGGCGATAGCAGATTGATTGTCGGAGGCTATGGAGAAGTCCATTATAATCAACTTTTGGACTCTGAAATAAAGAGTAACGGAAAAATGGATGTTCACCGAATTGTAATGTTGTTAGGGTACAATTTTAATTCAAAGACACAATTTGTTACAGAACTGGAATTTGAACATGTTAAAGAAGTTTATGTAGAGCAGGCCTTTCTGCAACATAAAATCAATCGTTTTCTGAATTTAAGAGGAGGCTTAATGCTTGTACCTATGGGGATAATAAACGAGTATCATGAACCCACGACATTTAATGGTGTTGAGCGGCCGCTGATTGATAAATACATTGCACCCACTACATGGCGGGAAATAGGGTTTGGCATAACCGGTAATATTCTTGCGGCTTCCGTTAAATACCAGGCCTATGTTATGAATGGTTTTAACGGTTATGACGGGGTTGCTAAGCTGAACGGGGAAAACGGACTTCGAAAAGGACGTCAGAAAGGAGCAGAATCTTATATAAGTTCACCAAACTTTGCAGGTAAAGTTGAATATTATGGAATCAGAGGTTTAAATATCGGTCTGTCGGGTTATTTTGGGAAGACCCAAAGCACACTGTATGACGGAATAGATGATAATAACAGAGCTGCATTGGCTATGGCAGATTCCTCAGTAGTCGGGGTTTCGATGATTGGATTAGATATCAGATATACTTTCGATGCGCTACAGATACGAGGACAGTATTATTATTCAGCCTTATCAAATTCGGATCAATATAATGCATTTACTGCGGAGAATGGCATAATGAATGATGTAGGCAGTTCTATGACGGGGTATTATATCGAAGCCGGATATGATGTTTTGCGGTCTTCAAATTCCGAAATGCAACTATTTCCTTTTGTGCGCTATGAATTTTTGAATACACATAATAGCGTGGT
>NZ_AHZV01000263.1 GCF_000250735.1 Anaerophaga thermohalophila str. Valhall | reverse complement strand
TATGCTTTTTATACCGCACTCATAATATGAAAAAATAATCAGGATAAGTTGCTTATTTAACCTGCATTATTCATAAATTATCTATTACGATGCTCAACTATCGGCAAAACACAAGCGTCCTCATCAAATTTGATTTGAAAATAGTTCACTATTTCCTGCATCAAATTTGTCTGCGGTTGCTTGCGTTTTTTGATATTTGGACATCTCATGACGAAAACTTATGAATAAAGCAGGTTAATTTAAACCAACTCTAAATTAACAGGTTGCTGATGAAAAATCACATCTTATTCATATATTTAGGGTTCAAAATATGGTGATTTTTACATATATTTAATCACATCACCCGTATTTGAATATACTCAAAAATGAAAGTGGCATCCCTCCGCAGGATATGGGGAAATTGCCATTTTGTCCAACCCAAAATTTATCCAAAAATTTTAATCCGGAAAGAGCCTTTTGAAACAGAAACACAGAGGTAACTTTCCAGAAACAATCACAAGGAGGCCTTATGAAAAGAAGAGATTTCTTAATGAAAAGCGCAGGCCTGGGACTGGCCGGAGCATTGATTCCCAATTTTGGAGGCTTGAATGCCGTTGGTCTGACTGCAGAGGAAGGTCAGTACGATCTGGCAGCCGTGAGAGGTGGCGAAGCCCCCGATATGTTTGCAAAAGCGATGGAAGCGCTTGGCGGCATGGATAAATTTGTCAAATCCGGACAAAAAGTATTGGTAAAACCCAATATAGGCTGGGATGTTCCACCCGAAAGGGCCGCAAATACAAATCCCGAGCTGGTGTCGCGCATCATTAAAAGCTGTTTAGACGCCGGCGCCTCGGAAGTGGTGGTCTTTGATCACACCTGCGACCAATGGGACCGTTGTTACCGGAACAGTAAGCTGGAAGACGCAGCAAGAACAGCCGGAGCGAAAGTAATTCCCGGCAATAATGAATCGTTCTACCGCGAAGTATCGGTCCCTAACGGCCGGCGATTGAAAAGTACAAAAGTACATCGCGAACTATTGGAGGCCGATGTTTTTATCAATGTTCCGATTCTCAAACATCATGGTTCTACAACGGTATCGCTCGCAATGAAGAACCTGATGGGAGTGGTTTGGGATCGCGGTTATTACCATGGCAACGATCTGAGCCAATGTATTGCAGATTTTCTGACTTATCGCAAACCCGACCTGAATATAATAGACGGTTACAGGATGCTGACCCGGAACGGTCCACGTGGTGTATCCGTATCGGACGTTGTTGATCTCAGGGCTCTTATTGCAGGCAAAGACATCGTTGCAGTAGATGCTGCAGCCACCATGATGTTTGGCGAAAAACCCGAAAACATAAAAGCACATCAGAATTGCAAATGAAATGGGCCTGGGCTCAATGGCCCTGGATCAACTTGCGATCAAAAGGATCAAAATGGGATAAACTCAATTCTTCCGAATATTCGTAAATACTTATCTATTAAGCGATTATTCGAGAATATGGCAAGTACCGGTTTCACATTTATCCTGAAATTTGATTAACGCTATGACCTTATACAAATTGTTAAAGAAAGGTCGGATCATCATAGCCATGGCTGTGCTGTTGCTGACTTTTATTTTATTTATTGATCTTTACGAATGGATACCGAATAATACATTCGATACCATACTTTATGTGCAGTTTGTTCCTTCTTTTTTGCTATTTTTTTGGCCGTTTTTTCATTGGCAACAGCAGGTGGCTTTGTTTTAGTATTGCTGCTGACACTTCTTACCGGGCGCCTCTATTGTTCCACCATTTGTCCGCTTGGCATACTTCAGGATGTCATTAATCGTATTTCGCGGTGGCACACAAAGAAAAGGCGTTTCTTTAAATACAAAAAGCCGCATCCCGTAATGCGGTACACGTTTTTGGGCATTATGGTGTTGGCTGTAGCCTTCGGAGCCGGGTGGATTGTTACCTGGCTTGATCCGTACAGCATTGCGGGAAGGGTTTTTACTTATCTGTTTAAACCATTGGCCGTTTGGTTTAATAATGGAATTCTTGCGCCCGTTCTTCAGAACTTCGAAATTTATTCTGTATACCATAAAAACCTGATGGTTGCTCACATTCTTCCGGCAATTCTGGCTTTTGTGATCATCGTGGCGATTGGTTATTTTGCATGGAAACGTGGCAGACTCTTCTGTAACACTATCTGTCCGGTAGGTACATTGCTCGGAGAAGTTTCACGCTTTTCATTTCTTAAGGTGCAATTTGATCAGAACACCTGTACCAGATGTGGCAAATGTGCCGCTGTCTGCAAAAGTGAATGTATTGATATCAGGAATTATGCTGTAGACCATACCAGATGCGTTTCGTGCTTCAACTGTCTGGATGTTTGTCCAGAGTCGGCCCTCTCATTCCGACCCACGGGTAAAGTACAGAGACTTGAAAGTGTACGCCCCTTAGCCGAAAAAGACGATAATCCCACCACAAAGCATAACACACGCAGGAAATTGTTGATAACAGGGCTTGCACTTTTAACAGGGAGCAGAATTTATGCTCTGAAAAAAGAAAAGCTTCCTGAAAATCAGAAGAATCTCCTCAAAAACAAGAAAGACCATCCCGTAGCTCCCCCAGGTGCAGGAAACATAAAGCGCTTTAACGATATTTGTACCGGCTGCTCCCTCTGTGTAGCAGCATGTCCTACGGGCGTTTTGCAACCGGCTCTCACCGAATACGGACTCAATGGTTTCATGCAGCCGCACATGGACTATACAACCTACTTCTGCAATTACGATTGCAACAAATGCGGTGAGGTCTGTCCAACCGGTGCAATTCTGCCTCTGCCTTTAGAAGAAAAACAAGTTACCCAGATGGGCAAGGCCGTTTTTGTGAAACAGAACTGCATTGTTTACACCGATGGAACAGTCTGCGGAGCCTGCTCGGAACATTGCCCGACAAAGGCTGTTCAGATGGTGCCATATAAAGACGGCTTACGCATCCCCGAAGTAGATCAATCCATTTGCATTGGCTGCGGGGCCTGTGAGTATCCATGCCCCGTACCGGAACCATTTAAAGCCATTTATGTAAACGGTAATGCGGTTCACCAAAAAGCTGATAAACCACAAGCAAGTGAAAAACAAAAAGTTGATATTGATGAAGATTTCCCGTTCTGATGACAGGTAAGGGCAATAAGCTTGTTAAAAAAGCCT
>NZ_AHZV01000264.1 GCF_000250735.1 Anaerophaga thermohalophila str. Valhall | reverse complement strand
AGACACTAATTCAATAGTCAGTTAAAAAAAGCCTAAACGCAGAGACGCAATAACTCAGAGTTTTAATTATGGGAGAGTTGCAGTTTGTGCTGTTAATTATGTAAACAATTAATCACACCAAACACAGCTCCCTTATTATAAGAACTTTGCGTTATTGCGTCTCTGCGTTTAGGCTTTGTCTAACTGACTATTGCACATACATAGTTTCCCCAATTGTCTTACCATCTCAGAAATGTTAAAATTTAAAAAACATGTTTTACAGCATGTTTTTTTGATCGCAAAGCTTTGCGCAATCCTTTGCGTTAAACATCAAAAAATCAGGTATTTGCATTTAATTCAAAAGTTTGGATATTTGAAAATGATTCAATCATTAACATTAATTTTTAAAAATTAAGATGCCTATGAAAAAATTCTTTATGCTGATTAACCTGATGTTGATAACCCAAATCAAACAAGAACAAATTCAGTGTTTTAACTAAAATCCAGAATTAAAATGAAAAATAAAATTATTAATCTGTGTAAAGAGAAATGTTTTCTCAGAAGTTTATCATTTCTCATGCTAATATTAGTTAGCAGTAGTACCTTTTCCCAGAATATGAGAACTATAAGCGGGATGGTACTTGATGAACAACAAGACCCTGTTCCGGGGGCAACTGTTATGGTGAAAGGAAATTCTGATTATGGTACCATAACAGACTCTGATGGAGAATTCTCTATAAACATCCCGGCGGAAGAGAATGTTCTTGTCATCTCCTTTATCGGGATGAAAACTCAGGAAATAGATGTTAGCAACACAAGCAGCATTACTATTATATTGGAAAGCGAAATTGTACATTTGGCAGAAACGGTAGTCGTTGGTTACGGGATACAAAAGAAAGAAACATTAACAGGCTCGATTGCTAATATATCGGGTGACGACATAAGAAAGAGCCCTGAAGCAAATGTCACAGCCTCCCTCCAGGGTAAACTTCCGGGATTAACGATTAATCAACGAACAGGCGAACCGGGAAGTGAAGAGCTGGAAATATTGATCCGTGGAAACGGCACTTTTAGAGATAACTCTCCTCTTATTATTGTTGATGGCGTTGAGCGAAGTAATATGAGCAGGTTAAATCCGGACGATATAGAAAGTATCTCTGTACTGAAAGATGCATCAGCCGCTATTTACGGTGCTCGGGCAGCAAATGGAGTGATTATTATAACATCAAAATCGGGAAAAGAAGGAAAACCTGAGTTTAATTTTTCCTACAATTATGCTTTTCAAAGCCCGACACAAATTCCGGAAATGCTGGATGCAGCCACTTTTGCAGAAGCATATAATGAAGGAGACTGGTACAGGCAAGGCAGACCGGATGAATACATTCCTTTTTATTCTGAGAATGCTATTCAAAAATATCGCGATGGTTCCGATCCGGTTTTATATCCCAATACTGACTGGGTTGATGTAACGATGAGATCTTATGCTCCCCAACAACGTACTAATTTGCAAGTCACAGGGGGAAGTGATAAAGTTACATATTTACTTTCTTTTGGAATAATGGACCAGGAAGGTATTATGAAAAATAATCCCACGCATTACCGCCAATATAACTTACGTTCAAATATTAATGTCAATTTGACTGAAAATCTCAGTTTGGGTGCCAATATTTATGCTATATTAAACGATAGAGAGTATCCCTCAACATATGCAGATAACCCTGATAATGATTATTGGGTTGACTTCTATAATATATTACAAGCAAATCCCACCTTACCTGCACGCTATCCCAATGGATTAATTGCTCCCGGTAGGTTACAGGAAAACCCACTTTTATTAGATCGAAGAGGATATTACAAGGTTGAAGATCGCCCCGTATATTCCACATTTAAAGGGACGTATAAAGTACCTTTTGTGGAAGGATTAAAAATTGATGCCTCATTCAATTATGATCTCAGCCATCAGTTCTCAAAAAGATGGAGTACCCCCTATTATTACCATGAATACAATGTAAACTCCGATGAATATGAAAAAAAATGGGCCACTAATGAACCAACAGCAGAACTTACAGATACCTACAATAGATGGACTACCATGCTATATAATTACAAAATTGTATACGACAGAGACTTTGGTAAACATCATGTAGGCGCTATGGTCGGCCAGGAGATACAAAAAAACACCTGGAATTATACCCAGGCTTACAGAAAAAATTTCGTAAGTTCCGCCATAGACCAAATAAATGTGGGAAGTTCCGCAGCGGAAGATAAAGATAATGGAGGTTCAGCTTCAAGTGATGCCTATAATAATTATTTCGGGCGATTTAATTACAATTTTGAATCTAAATATCTTTTTGAATTTATCTTTAGATATGATGGTTCCCAAAAATTTCCCGAAGGTAAAAGATATGGTTTTTTCCCAGGTTTTTCATTGGGATGGCGCCTTTCTGAAGAAGATTTTATGAAAAATAATCTTCCTTTCGTAAACAATCTGAAACTTAGATTATCTCATGGGATAATTGGGAATGATCGTGTTGACTCCTATCAGCATTTACAATCTTTCTCATTTGGAGGCAATTACGTTTTTGGCACGAGTGATGCAGCAGGCATTTATGCTAACACTATGCCCAATCCTAATATCACCTGGGAAGAAAGTAAAAAAACCGATGTGGGGTTAGAAGCTACTTTATGGAAAGGTTTGTTTGGAATGGATTTAACCCTTTGGAAGGAAAAAAGATCTAATATTTTAACGCAAAGAAACCTTTCAGTTCCAAAAATATACGGTTTCCCCGCTTTGCCCGATGAAAACATAGGGGAAGTTGATAATCATGGATTTGAGCTTGATTTAAGCCATAGAAATTCTGTTGGAGAACTTAATTATAATATTTCCGGAAACATTGCATTCTCAAGAAGTGAAATTGTTTATATGGATGAAGTTCCACACGCCGAGCCTTACCAAAATCTTACAGGCCATCCTGTTGGAGCAGGTTTGTACTATAAGGCCGATGGTATTTTTAATACGCAGGAAGAACTGGACGCTTATCCACATGCGTCGGGAACACAGGTCGGAGATATCAAAATAGTGGATTTAAATGACGATGGAGAAATTAATGCAGAAGACCAATTCAGATTCGATTATTCTGCAACGCCTGAATATGTATTTGGATTGAATATGGGATTGCAATATAAAAATTTCGATCTAAGTTTATTCTTCCAGGGGCAAACCAATGCTTATAACTACGACGGCACTTTTGCAAAGCTGGGGAACTCAGCTTTTGACAATGCTGTTGTTGATAGAGCTAAAGACCGATGGACCACAGAGAATACTGATGGAACAATGCCCAGAGCGGATGATTTTCAACCCGGAAATTCCACTTTCTACTTATTTGACGCCACATTTGTCAGGCTCAAAACCATGGAAATGGGATATTCCCTGCCTGAAAGCATCATTTCCAAACTCCACTTAACCGATTGCCGGCTTTATATAAGTGGATCGAATTTACTCACCTGGGCAAAAGAAATTAAATGGGCAGATCCGGAAAATACCGGTGATTTCCTTAATTATCCGCCTCTGCGTACCATAAACTTAGGCGTTAATGTGAAATTTTAATTTAAGAAAAAAATGAAAAAGATACTTTTAATCACAGCCGTCATATTATTATCCTGCGTTTCCTGCAGTGATAATATTCTTGACATTTCGCCCAAAGACCGTATCTCGGAAGACGCTGTATGGGGCGATGAGAATCTGATAAAAGCTTATCATAGTAATTTGTATAATTCTATTCTTCATGGATTTAACATACATATGCAATCAAAAGCAACCGATGAAGCATATTGTAGTATTTCGTGGGGTATCGGTATTATTCCCTTAGGCAACTATAATGCTGATAATATCACTAGTGTGGCGACCACCGATTGGACAGGGGGTGGTAATATTTATTACTGGGATGTTGCCTGGGAATATATTAGAAAGATTAATATTTTTATTGAGGAGATGCAAACCGATGAGATTTCATTCGAGGATAAGGCAAGATTAGTAGCTGAAGCAAAATTTTTGAGGGCATACCTCTATTTTGAACTAATTAAAAGATTCGGAGGTGTGCCTATTATAACCGAATCCTATGCTATGGGAGCTGATGAAACGCTCACAAGAAATTCCTTTGATGAATGTGTTGATTTCATCGAACAGAACCTGACCGAAGCCATTCCGGATTTACCGGAAAAATATGCAACAAGTGACGCAAACTTTGGCCGGGCGACCCAGGATGCCTGCCAGGCGCTACGTTCCCGTGTATATTTGTACGCTGCTTCACCTCTTTTCAATCCCTCTGATGACGAAGAAAAGTGGCAAAAAGCCTCAGATGCTGCCTGGACTTTAATCGAGGAAGATAATTATTCATTGTATCCTGATTACGAAACGCTGTTCAATCAGCCCAGCGGAACAGAAAATAGTGAAATCATTTTTGCCAGGAATTTTTCTTCCACTAATTATCACCAGGCACCTATGCACAACTTAGGTCGCAGATATGGTGCTTACGGAGGATGGTGGGCAAGTAACGGCCCCTCCCAGAATTTGGTGGACGATTATGATATGATAAACGGAGAACCTCCTTTCTTAGAAGATGGAACGATTAATCCTGCATCGGGCTATGATCCCCAGCATCCTTATAGAAACCGTGATCCACGATTCGAAGCAACCATAATACATGATTCATCTGTATATCATGGTGATCTTCATGAAATGTGGATAGCATCAGATGGCGAGTCATGGGGATATGATTCTTATAAAGAAAGTGGAGACAATCCCAGAACAAACTATATATTAAGAAAATTTATGCCTCCCGAAGGCAGAGCTATCAGCTGGCAAGAGCATTATACCATCCCATGGATCATATTCCGATTGGGTGAAATATATCTTAACTACGCCGAAGCTCAGTTTGAGTTGGGCAACGAAGACGTAGCCAGAGAGTATTTGAACAGAGTACGAAGCAGGTCAAGCGTGGATTTGCCAGATATTCCGGATTCTGTTACTGGTGATGATCTTAGGCAAAGAATATATAACGAACGAAGAATCGAACTGGCATTCGAAGAACACAGATTTTGGGATGTCAGAAGGTGGAAAATTGCCATGGAAGTTGAGAACGAGCCTATTTATGGGATGGATATAATAAAAGATGTAGAAACTGGTGAGAAAACTTACACACCGGTAAAACTTCTTGAAAGAAACTTCGAAGAACACATGGTTTTGCTTCCTATACACTCTGAGGAAATCCGCAGAACAGAAATGGAACAAAATAGTGGATATTGATAATTGATTTAAAAGCTGTCTCAATATATAATATTAGGTTTTAGCCGTGAAATATATGCTTCTCCTAATATATATTGTGACAGCTTTACACATTCATTGGTATATAATCATTCTAAGTCATTGGCAAAATGGAACTCGTCTCTATCACTCGGGACGAGTTTCAATCCAATAATTTTTACCTGAGTTCAAAAATCAAATATCCAAAATTGACATTTTAAACATATTTTACCATCTATTTTTACTCATTAGAAAAAACTGAAAACATCGACATTCCCCTATACCGATAATATTTTATAATCATGAAACAAATCCTGTCACTGATACTCATCTCCCTGATTCCTGTCTTATTATCAGCACGGAATGCGGAAGTAGTATCGCCAAATACAAAAATCAGAGTTGAACTCCTTAATACGAATGATGATAAAACCGGGGAGTGGTATCTAAAGGTATATTTCGAAAACAACAACCAGACTTCAGAAATAATTCCCAAAATTGAACTGGGGATATCCCGGAGTGATCAGGACTTTCATAAAAATTTGAAACTGCTCAAAATAAGCAGGCCAAAACAAATAGAAGAAGACTATACAACCAAACACGGGAAGCGTTCTCATCGCAATAATTCGGCAAATGAAGTAGTGGTTTCCTTTGAGAACCCGGACAAAACCAGGTTGAACCTCATCATCAGAGCATACAATGATGGTATGGCCTTCAGGTATCAGTTTCCTGAAAACAAAGGTAATTTTGCAATTAAAGATGAACTGACTTCATATATAATACCCGACAGCACCGAACGTTGGTTGCAGAAATTTGACCTGTCCAATGAAAAATTATTTGACCACATGAATAGCTCCGATATTCAGGAAAATTGGGGTTATCCAGCACTTTTCCATTCACCTGATCATTCATGCTGGTATCTTGTTCATGAGGCAGACCTGGATCGAAACTATTGTGCCACCAAACTCAGCAATCTAAAAGACAAAAAAAGCTACAAAGTCACACTTCCTGCCCCTCACGAGGGTGAAGGTGAAGCCTTACCTAAAATCTCCCTGCCCTGGAAATCCCCCTGGCGGGTCATCATTATGGGAGAACTGTCAGACATTGTAGAATCTACTCTGGTTGAAGACGTATCCACCCCGTCGGTAATTGAAGACACGGACTGGATCAAACCGGGCCTGGTATCCTGGAACTATTGGTCGGACAACCACGGCACCAGGGATTATCAAACGGTAAAGAAATTTACCGATCTTGCAGCACGCATGGACTGGCCTTATACCCTCTTCGACTGGGAATGGGATGCCATGGGCAATGGTGGTGATGTGGAAGATGCAGCAAAATACGCCATCTCCAAAGGGATAAAACCACTTATTTGGTACAACTCAGGCATGTTTAAATGGATTACTGCAACGCCCATTGATCGCATGAAAACGCACGAAAACCGAATGGAAGAATTTGCCTGGTTAAAAGGCCTGGGGTTTGCCGGTGTGAAAGTGGACTTTTTCCTGAGCGAAAAGCAATACATGATTAATTACTATCTTGACATTCTGAAAGATGCTGCCAAATTTGAGATGATGGTCAATTTTCACGGCAGCCTTGTTCCCCGCGGATGGGCACGCACCTACCCTCACCTGATGACACTGGAGGCTGTAAGAGGAGCCGAGTGGTACAACAACAATCCGGAGTTAACCACCACAGCTCCCGAACACAACACAATATTGCCTTTTACCAGAAATGTAGTAGGGTCTATGGATTATACCCCGGTTACTTTCACCAATTCCCAACATCCGCACATCACATCTTACGGACATGAACTTGCCCTGGGTGTTGTTTTTGAATCTGCCTTTCAACACATGGCCGACCGCCCCGATGGTTATGACAATCTGCCTGATGCCGCTAAAATATTTTTACGTGAACTACCCGCAGCCTGGAATGACACGAAACTTATCGATGGTTATCCGGGGAAAGATGTTATCATCGCTCGAAGAAAAGGTACCGGGTGGTATTTAGGAGGCATTAATGCTGAAGCACACCAGAACAAGAATAAAACACTAAATTTTAATTTTTTACCCGAAGGACAAAAATACAAACTCACATTGATTACCGATGGTGAATACGACACTGAATTATCCACAAGTTATCTGGTTGTCGACAAAAATTCTGAAATTGTTGTAAAAATGCTACGTCGGGGAGGTTTTGCGGCCAGTTTAAAACCAGTACAGTAATTCAATAGATCGTAAGATTTTTAAATCTAAGATGAAACGAATCTGGAAAGACAAACCACGATAAATAACCGATAAATCCTTGCATACAAGATCTATTATTTCTTAAAATTTAAAACATCTAATAATGAAATCAACATCTCTAACTCCCATTCTGTTGTTCTGCTTTTCTTTAGCCGCAGTGGCACAAACGAAAACGATCATGAATCCCGCGTACGAATTCAAAAACTCGGGTATATATAATGTAGCAAAGATTGAACAATCCGATTCAGCTACCTTACTTACCCTAGATCTGACTTTTGTTCCACACTGGTGGGTATCCTTCAACGAAACTGATTTTATTCGCGACTGTGACACTGGCATTGAATACAATGCAAGAAAAATCAGGGAAGGTGAGTTCAATCAAAAAATCTGGATGCCCGATTCGGGCGACAGTACAATTGTACTGGTATATCCACCACTACCGGCCTCGACAAAAAAAATACGATTTCAATGATAAAATATTCGGACTGTCACTTAATCCGGATCAGACTGAATCACGTAGGCAGGCAGAGATTTCACCCAATATTGACAAATGGTTGAAGGAACAATTGGCAAAAGCCCCCAAAACAGCAATGCCCAACTACAATGCATCCACATTCTTCAATGAAGAACCAGCCCGCCTGATTGGCTGTATAAAAGGGTACGACCCACGCGCTGGTTTTTCTACCGGAATAGTATATGCGCAAAACGAACTCACCAACGAAGATTTCCCCATTGTCATAAGCATTGAGCCAGATGGACGTTTCGAAGCCGAAATTCCTATGATCATGCCAAAATATACCTGGGCATTGTTCAATGAACGTGTAATGGTTCCTTTCTATATCGAACCGGGACAAACCCTTTGCATGATACTCGATTGGGACGAATTTCTCACCTATGATCGTCGTCGAAACATCCGTTACCAATTTAATCAAATTGAGTTTCGCGGCTCATTGGCCTCAATCAATCAGGAACTAATGAACTATCCAACCAGTCAGTTCAACTACGCTGAGTACGATAAAAAGAGAAAAACAATGGCTCCGGAAGATTTTAAAGCCGACCAACTTGCTTCTTATCAAAAGAACCTGGCCCGGTTTGAAAACTACTTAAAAAAACAGCCCCTTTCGGTCAAAGCACAAACTTTGCTGCGCAACAGAATCATGCTCAAAAATGCCAACAACTTGTTTAATTACACCCTAAATCGAGACCACTTCGCCCAGCAGGACAGCACAAACGAGATATTGAAAATGCCAATACCTGAAAATTATTACGACTTTTTAAAATCCCTGCCTCTCAACGACCCAAGCTTATTAGTGTGCAGTGAGTTCAGTGAGTTTATTAACAGGTTCGAGTTCTGCGAACTATTCAATAAAGCACAATCAAAGTACTATCAGAACTCGGTTGAGAACCGGAAAAAGCCTGAAAAAAACCTCTTGCAATACTTCAATGAAGAAAAAATCACATTGTCAGAAGATGAACGCAATTTCCTGACTATTGCAGTAAAAGACCAATTAACCGATGAAGAGCGTTCACAGTTAGAACAAATGAAAGCACTATCTGAAACTTTTAACCAAAAATACAAAGACCAAATTCAGGAATATGCAGAAAAATACGTTTCACCTCTACAGCCTGATCAAACGCAAATGCAAATAGACGTTTGGAAAAGTAAAGATTCCATTCTAGTAAACACTCTTGGACTTAAACCCAATTTGATGTATGAAATAACCAAAACACGCTCATTGGAGTTTACCTTCAATAATGCAGAATCGAAAGAAAAGGCATCAGTGTACTGGGAATTCCTCAAACAGGGTATTAAGTCCCCCTACCTCACGACTACAGGAGATGCACTTTTCAATAAAAACTTTCCTACCTCAGAAAAAATTGCAGCTCACCCCCTTCCTGATGAACCAGGCACCGAGGTATTCAAAAAAATCATAGCCCCACACAAAGGCAAAGTGCTATTTGTCGACTTTTGGGCCACCACTTGTGGTCCTTGTTTGGGAAGCATCCAAAATATGAAAGAAACTCGTGAAAAATATGTTGATAATCCCGATTTTGACTTTGTATTTATCACTGACGAACGTAGTTCCCCAGAAAAAAGCTACACCAATTTTATAAAAGAACAGGAATTGAAGAACAGTTACCGTATTTCAAACGACGAGTTTAATATGTTGCGCCAGTTATTCCGTTTTAATGGCATTCCGCATTATGTGGTAATAGACCAAAAAGGTGATGTAATCGATGACAATTTCCGAATGCATAATTTTGAACAGGAATTGAAGAAAATATTGCCGTCGGATAAATAGAAAAATAGTTCTCTTTTGAGAATACCATTTGTTTATAATTTTTACATAGTTTAAAAATGAAAAAACAACTCTTTTTAATAGCAGTTCTGCTTATATCGATCACTGTAAAAGGGCAGGTTTTGCCTTTTCAGAACCCCGATTTGAGCTCTGAAGAACGGGCCAGAGACCTTATCTCCAGACTAACCGTAGAAGAAAAAGCACGTCTGTTGTGTGACCAGTCTGAAGCCATTCCCCGCCTGGACATAAAGAAATTTAACTGGTGGAGCGAGGCCCTGCACGGGTATGCCAACAACGACAGCGTGACAGTTTTCCCCCAACCCATAGGTATGGCAGCTTCATTCAATGATGAGCTGGTTTTTGAAATATTTAATGCTACCTCGGATGAAGCACGTGCCAAATACCATCAGGCTCAGCGAAGAGGAGAAGAAAACAGAAGATTTCTGAGTCTTTCCGTCTGGACACCCAATGTAAATATTTTTCGCGATCCACGCTGGGGCCGTGGCCAGGAGACCTACGGCGAAGACCCGTATCTGATGTCGCGTATGGGAGTTCAGGTGGTCAAGGGCTTACAAGGGCCTGAAGATGCGAAATACCGCAAACTATTGGCCTGTGCCAAACATTACAGCGTGCACTCCGGCCCCGAATGGAGCCGGCATGAACTAAATCTCAATGATGTCAATCCCCGGGAATTTTACGAAACTTACATGCCCGCTTTTAAAGCATTGGTTCAGAAAGCCGATGTAAGACAAGTGATGTGTGCCTACCACCGCCTGGATGACGAACCTTGTTGCAGTAATCTCAGGATTCTCCAACGTATCCTGCGTGATGAATGGGGCTATGAGTATATGGTTGTTGCCGACTGTGGTGCCATCACCGATTTTCATACCACCCACGGGATATCTTCCACACCTGTTCATGCTGCTGCCACCGGACTTCTGGCAGGAACCGACCTGGAATGCATCTGGGACAACTATCATTACAAAATGTTGCCCGAAGCGTTGGAAAAAGATTTGATCACAGAAGAAGACATCGACAGAAGTTTAATGCGTGTTTTAAAAGGACGCTTCGACCTTGGAGAGATGGATGACAATTCCCTTGTTCCCTGGGCTCAAATACCCGCCTCTGTCCTTAATAACGAAAAACACAGACAACTGGCCTACAAAATGGCCCAACAATCAATGACTTTGTTGCAAAATAAAAACAATGTTCTGCCCCTGGATAAATCATCCACAGAAAAAATTGCGGTTATCGGCCCCAATGCTGATGATGAAGAGATGCTGTGGGGCAATTACAACGGAACGCCCATAAGAACCATTACCATCCTGGATGGTATCAAAACCAAAGTACCCTCTGACAATATTTTATACGACAAAGCAGTTGACCTGGTGGATGATAAAGTGACGGTCAGCTACTTCTCAAAAGGAAAGATTGACCAAAAACAGGGCTTTAAAGCCACTTATTGGAATCATCCGAATTTTGAAGGAGAACCTGTTGTCGAACAACAACTTGTAAATCCCATAAAACTGACTGCCGCCGGACAGCATGAGTTTGCACCGGGCGTAAAACTGGAAGATTTTTCTGCCATATATGAAACAGACTTCACCCCAACAGTATCAGAAGAAATAGTATTTAAGGGCGGAGCCACCGGCTTTTTCGAACTGATTGTTAACGGTGACACCCTGGCAAGCTATACCAACTGGAGAACAATACCCGCAAGATTCCCTCTTTATGTGGAGGCCGGCAAAACCTATGAAATAGAAATCCGCTATGCCCAACGTGAAAACTGGGAAGCCAATATCGAACTTGATTTTGGAAGAGAAGAAAATGTGGACTACACTGCTCTCCTGAAAAAACTGAAAGACATTGAAACAGTCGTGTTTGCAGGCGGTCTTTCAGGTTCTCTTGAAGGAGAAGAAATGCCCGTTTCATATCCCGGCTTCAAAGGTGGCGATCGCACAAATATTGAGCTTCCGTCGGTGCAGCGAAACTGCCTCAAAGCTTTGAAAGAGGCAGGTAAAACCGTGATTTTTGTGAACTGTTCCGGCTCGGCAATCGCGTTAGAACCGGAAACCGAATCCTGCGACGCTATTCTTCAGGCCTGGTATGCCGGAGAATCAGGTGGACAAGCTGTTGCTGATGTACTTTTTGGTGATTACAACCCGGCAGGAAAACTTCCGCTTACGTTCTACCGGAACTCTGATAACCTGGGTGACATTGAAGATTACTCCATGGAAGGCAGGACTTACCGTTACACTACCGATCATCTTTTCCCGTTTGGTTTCGGACTCAGTTATACCAGTTTCGAGATTGGTAAAGCCCGACTGAGCAAATCGACAATAAAAGCTGATGAGACCATCAGCATTAATATTCCTGTTAAAAATACCGGAAAACGCGATGGAACTGAAATCGTGCAGGTCTATGTTCGCAAGGTAAACGACATTGACGGACCACTTAAAACCTTAAAGGGGTTTGAACGAGTGGAAGTTCCTGCCGGAAAAACCAGGCAGGCTAACATCAGCCTACCTCCCTCAACTTTTGAATTTTATGACTGGAGCCAGAGAAAAATGGCGGTGACTCCCGGCGACTATATACTTTATTACGGTAATAGTTCGGATAATAAGGATTTAAAACAATTAGAAGTAAGCATCCAATAAAATCACATTAACTATGAAACGCGCTTTTGCAGTATTATTCATAATCCTTGCCGTTATCACCCATGGCAGTGCTCAGTCGTATCTGAAAACCGACATAGGAATAAAAACTTCTATTGAAGATACTGATTATGAGATTCAATTTTTCAGTCCCTCAATAGTAAGAGTTTTAAAATCGCCTGAAAAATCGTGCTTTACTAAAGAAAGTCTCTCTGTTATAAAAAGGCCTCAAAAAACAGACATTGATGTCAGGCTTGACGGGAAAGATTTAATCCTGGAAAGCGATGAATTGCTGGTGACACTGAACATGAACAATGGAACTGTTTCATTCGAAACCTCAACGGGTCAACCGCTTTTGAGTGAAAAAGAAGCAAGTGCCGAATTCACAAAATTTAACGATGCCGGTAATGAAACATACAGCGTTTCACAATCATTCGCACTGGAAAAGGATGAAGCCATTTACGGGTTAGGTATTCTTCAAAACGGGAAAATGGTACAACGCGACATCGAAGTACACATGGTTCAAAATAACACGCAGGATTTTGTGCCATTTTTCCAGTCGAACAAGGGGTATGGCTTATTCTGGGATAACTATTCACCGACGACATTCAGCGATAACAAGGAACAAACTTCATTTAGTTCGGAAGTTGGCGATGGCATCGACTATTATTTTATGTACGGTAAAAATGCCGATGGCGTGGTTGCCCAAATGCGCAAATTAACCGGGCAGGTGCCCATGTTCCCTTTGTGGACTTATGGTTACTGGCAAAGCAGGGAACGCTACAAAAGTCAGGACGAAACGGTAGGTGTTGTACGGAAATACCGCGAACTGGGAGTGCCACTCGATGGCATTATCCAGGACTGGCGTTATTGGGGCAATAATTACCTCTGGAATGCCATGGAATTCCTTAATGAAGAATTCTACGATCCGCAAAAAATGGTCAACGATGTGCATAATATGAATGCACACATGATTATTTCAATCTGGAATTCATTTGGACCTCATACCAAACCCTATCGCGAGCTGGACAGCATCAATGCTCTTTTCGACTTTAAAACCTGGCCCGAATCGGGTTCATTCAAATGGCCACCCAATCCCGATTATCCTTCGGGAGTGCGGGTTTACGATGCATACAACCCGGCGGCACGCGATATTTACTGGAAGTACCTGAATAAAGGCATTTTCTCATTGGGCATGGACGGATGGTGGATTGACTCCTCCGAACCCGACCATTTCGACCCGAAACCTTCCGATTTTGACAACCAAACCTATCTGGGCTCGTTTCGCAAAGTTCGCAATGCCTACCCGTTAATGACGGTGGGCGGTGTTTACAAACATCAGCGCAAAGTAACTTCTGATAAACGTGTTTTTATTCTCACCCGTTCGGTTTTTGCCGGACAGCAACGCTATGGCGCCAATACCTGGTCGGGTGACGTTGTAGCATCCTGGGATGCCTTACGCAAGCAGATATCAGGAGGTTTAAATTTGTCCCTGTGTGGGGTTCCTCATTACAACAGCGATATAGGCGGGTTCTTTCTTTGGGATTACCAAAACCCGCTACAAAACGCTGATTATCGGGAACTGTATGCCCGATGGATCCAATTTGGCGCATTCTGTCCTATGATGCGTTCGCATGGAGCCGATGCCCCGCGCGAAATATACCAGTTTGGGAAAAAAGGTGAACCGATTTACGATGCCATCGAAAAATACATCAACCTGCGCTATAGTTTGCTACCATACATATATTCCACTTCGTGGGATGTGAGCAAGAACCAGTCGAGCATGATGCGTGCCCTGGTAATGGATTTTCCGAACGATAAGAAAGCACTTAATATTGATGATCAATACATGTTTGGCAAATCCATCCTGGTTTGCCCGGTAACCGAGCGAATGTATAATGAGAATGGACAGGCAGATTTTAGCATGGTCGAAGAACGAGAGCTATACTTGCCAGCCGGCACCAGGTGGATTGACTTTTGGACAGGAGAGATGCTGGAAGGCGGACAAATCATCACAAGGGAAACACCACTTGACATCATGCCTTTATATGTCAAAGCAGGTTCCATAATTCCTATTGGCCCGGATGTTCAATATGCCGAAGAGAAACCCTGGGACAACCTTGAAATCAGGATTTACGAAGGAGCTGATGGTGAATTCACGCTCTATGAAGATGAGAATGATAACTACAATTATGAGCAAGGGGTATATTCAACCATCAGGTTTAGTTGGGATGATTCAAGGAAAACCCTGACCATAAGCGACAGGAAAGGCTCTTTCCCAGGAATGCCGGCTGAGCGAAAATTTAATGTAATCGTTAAACCGGACAAAACGGACAAAGTAAATGCAGAAAAGTACGACAAAACGATAATATATAAGGGTAAGAGAGTCAACGTTAAACTATAGAAAACAAAACAAAGATGAAAATAACAAAATTAGAATTAGCTATTGTTGTATTTTTGTGTTTTTTAACGTCTTACAACTCATCGCAAGCTCAGGATCAACTTTACAAAAATACTTTTCCACTTTCAGACGTAACATTACTTGATGGGCCATTTAAGCATGCCCGCGACCTGAACATCGATGTGCTTTTGAAATACGATGTTGACCGTTTGTTAGCACCTTATCGCAAGGTAGCCGGGTTGCCCCAAAAGGCCGAAAGTTATCCCAACTGGTCAGGTCTCGATGGTCATATTGCCGGGCATTACCTGTCGGCCATGGCCATGAATTACGCGGCCACCGGCAATAAAGAGTGCAGGAAACGTATGGAATATATGCTTTCGGAACTTAAAGAATGCCAGGAAGCAAATAACGTTAACAATTCGGATTGGGGCGTTGGCTATGTGGGAGGTTTCCCTAACAGCAATAATTTATGGCCCGCTTTCAAAAAGGGCGATTTCAGTATCTATAATTCTGCATGGGCGCCTTTTTACAACCTGCATAAAATGTATGCCGGACTCAGAGATGCCTGGTTGTATGGTGACAACGACACGGCCAGAGATATGTTCTTGAAATTCTGCGATTGGGGCATCAGCATCACATCAGACCTCAGCGATAAACAAATGGAGACAATGCTGAACATGGAACACGGCGGCATGAACGAAATATTTGCCGATGCCTGTCAAATGACAGGTGATGAAAAATACCTGACTGCCGCAAAAAGGTATTCGCACAAAAAGTTGCTGAACCCCTTGTCAAAAAAGATCGACAACCTCGACAACAAGCACGCCAACACGCAGATACCAAAATTTATTGGTTTCACGAGGATAGCAGAGCTCAGTGGCAATGAAAAATACGAAAAAGCCGCCCGCTTTTCCTGGGAAACAATTACAGAAAACCGGTCCCTGGCTTTTGGGGGCAACAGTCGAAGGGAACATTTCCCCAGCGCTGAATCATGTAGAGACTATATCAACGATGTGGATGGTCCTGAGTCATGTAACTCATACAACATGTTGAAATTGACTGAAGACTTGTTCCGTATGCAGCCATCGGCAAATTATGCCGATTATTACGAGCGCACCCTCTTCAACCACATTCTTTCAACCCAACATCCGGAACATGGTGGCTATGTTTATTTTACATCTGCACGCCCTCGTCACTACAGGGTTTATTCTACTCCCAACAATGCTATGTGGTGTTGCGTAGGCACAGGAATGGAAAATCATAGCAAATACAACCAGTTCATTTACACTCATTCAGCTGATTCATTGTTTCTTAATTTATTTATTGCTTCAGAATTGAACTGGAAGGATAAAAAAGTGAGCATCAAACAGGAAACGAATTTTCCTTACGAAGAACAAACAAAACTTACTGTAACAAAAGGGGCATCAAACTTTAAATTGATGGTTCGATATCCCGGATGGATAAAGGAAGATTCCCTCAAAACATCAGTAAACGGTAAAGCGGTGCACTATTCCGCCCTTCCTTCATCTTATATCTGTATCGACAGAAACTGGGAAAAAGGCGATGTGCTGGAAATAGAATTGCCCATGCATAACACCATTGAGCGTTTGCCCAATGTGCCCGATTACATCGCTTTTATGCATGGCCCCGTTTTGCTTGGCGCCAAAACAGGAACAAACGATCTGCAAGGGTTGCTGGCCGGCGATGGACGTTGGGATCAATACCCGGGAGGGGAAATGTTGCCAATTGACAAAGCGCCAATACTCGTGGAAGATGATATTGAGAATATTGCCAAAAAATTGGTACCTGTGAAGGATGAACCATTAACTTTTACGCTTGACGTGAAAATGATAAATCCTATTGATGTAAAACTTGAACCTTTTTCCGGTATTCACGATGCCAGGTATATGATTTACTGGCTGGCGCTTACAAACGATGGATATCAGTCGTATTTGGATTCTTTATCAGCAATCGAAAATGAAAAGATAGCGTTCGAAAAGCGCACGATTGACTTTGTGGCCACAGGTGAACAACAACCCGAGACCGACCACGATATGCAAAATGAAAATTCAGGTTCGGGAAACACGCATAATGAGTTTTACCGTGACGCAAGCCGGGGAGGATATTTTAGCTACGAAATGAAAACAAATTCCGAAACAGACCTTAGTCTTAATGTGCGCTATTGGGGTGCCGAATGGGGAGGCCGCAAATTTGATATTTACATTGATGATGAAAAGCTTTTGACCGAAGATAATACCGGACGATGGAATCAATCAAAGTTTTTTAATGTGGAGTATGATATTCCCAACTCAATGGTCAGGGGAAAAGAAAAAATCAGGGTAAAATTCCAGGCCTTACCAGGAAATACTGCCGGAGGGGTCTATTATATCCGTCTGATTAAATAGAAATATTAAAAAAATAAACACTATGGTACTAAAGAAAAAATGTAAAATGGCCACTTTTTTATTGTTGGCTATGTTTGTATTGAATGGGCATGCTCAAAACAACGCCCCTCCTCAACGCCCCATCATTCAGACAAAATATACTGCTGATCCGGCACCCATGGTACACAACGACACGGTATTCCTTTACACCAGCCATGATGAAGACGATGCCATGGGCTTTAAAATGAAAGATTGGTTGCTCTATTATTCGACCGACATGGTGAACTGGACAGAGCACGGCGTAGTGGCATCATTAGACAATTTCAACTGGGTTCCTTACGACAATGGCGCATGGGCAGTACAATGTGTAGAACGCAACGGAAAATTTTACCTCTACTGCCCTATGCCGGGAGGAGTTGGCATCGGGGTTTTGGTTGCCGATAATCCTTACGGCCCATTCAAAGATCCGCTCAGAAAACCTCTTATTAAACAGGGCCATCACGACATCGATCCTACCATTTTAATTGACGATGACGGGCAGGCTTACATGTATTGGGGAAACCCAAAAGTGTATTACGTGAAGCTGAACGAGGACATGATTTCCTATTCGGGCGAAATCATACAAGAGCCCACAACGCCCGAAAATTATCAGGAAGGACCCTGGGTCTGGAAACGCGACGGTCATTACTACATGGCCTATGCCTCCACCTGTTGCCCCGAAGGAATTGGATATGCCATGAGCGACTCTCCGACAGGCCCCTGGGAATACAAGGGTATGATTGTCGATGCATCGGAAAAAACCAGGGGAAATCACCCGGGCATCACTGAATTTAAGGGAAAATGGTATTGCTTCGGTCATAGTTACGACCTCCTGAAAAAAACCACCCCAAAATTCTATGAGCGCCGCTCGGTTGATATGGATGAAATGGTGTACAATCCCGACGGAACCATCCAAAACCGGCATTACTGGTCAGTTGAAGGGCCTGAACAAGTAGAACCCCTGAATCCTTTCAAACGTGTTGAAGCAGAAACAATGGCCTGGAGCGAAGGAGTAAAGACCAGGTTTGAAACAGAGTGGGAAGGAGATTTCGATTGGGACAGGGGGAAAAAGATTGCCGATCATTTGTTTGTAACGGCCATAAATCATGGTGATTACATAAAAGTAAAAGGCGTTGATTTTTCCGACGGCGCTGAATCGGTTGAAGTGAGTGTATCCCCCATTTACGGAGGAAAAATTGAAATACGGGCCGATAAAATTGACGGACCGGTCATCGCTACGGTTGACGTAAATACCACACGCGAAGAGGGCATTTGGAGTACATTTACAGCACCGGTCAACGACATCACGGGAATTCATGATGTGTACTTTGTTTTCACAGGAGAAAAAGACTTATTCTATTTTGACTGGTGGCAGTTTTACCCTGCAAAGGCATCAGAAGAATAGAAGAATAAAAGGGAGCCATTCAATCAATGAGTGTGGTATAAAAAGACATATTTTTATCAAAATCAAGGCGTTTTAAATTTTTGTATCGGAGTTAACCCATTGTTAATGAGGATGCAAAAAATTAAAACAACAAAGAGTTTGGCAACAAAGATGCTTTTTAGAGCGCACTCATCAATAATACCATAAGCAGGCAACTAATAGGGAATCGCTTATTTGATTTTGAACGGATAAAATTTAAAGTATTTTAATGCAATAAAAACAAACAACCATGAATATCAACAAGTTATTATTTCCACTTTTCAGTCTGGGTATATGCATTTCAAACATTGCCCAAAACCCCATAGTACAAACATATTACACTGCCGACCCGGCACCTATGGTGCATAATGGCAAAGTTTACGTTTATACATCACATGACGAGGACACAACAGTCAATAATTTCTTTACCATGTTCGACTGGCGGTGTTATTCGTCAGATGATATGGTAAACTGGACCGACCATGGAGCAGTCGCCTCTCTAAAGAACTTTGAGTGGCTCGACAAAACAAATGGAGCATGGGCTCCCCAATGCATTGAACGAAACGGCAGGTTTTACCTGTACGTGCCTGTTCATGGTGAAGGAATCTCCGTGTTGGTGAGCGATTCGCCAACCGGCCCGTTTCATGACCCTTTGGGACACAGGCTAATCGTTGACAGTGAGGATGTCTGGACAGACATCGACCCCACGGTTTTTATAGACGACGATGGACAGGCTTATTTGTACTGGGGAAATCCGTCGCTCTTCTATGTGAAACTCAACGAGGATATGATTTCGTACGATCGCACCATAGGTAAGAACGGGATTGTCGCTGTGGAGATGAATGCAGAGTCATTTGGAGAAAGTAAAGCTAAAGACGGGAAGCACCTTACCAACTACACCGAAGGCCCATGGTTTTATAAACGAAACGATATTTATTACCTGGTTTATGCGGCCGGAGGCATTCCCGAGTACATTGCCTATTCCACCGCACCTACGGCTGAGGGGCCATGGACTTATCAGGGCTACATCATGGAAAGAGCCCCTCATCTGGCCTTCACCAACCATCCTGGAATAGTTGATTTTAAAGGAAACTCCTATTTCTTCTATCACGACCAGGATTTATCAGGTGGAGAAGGTTTTAAACGTTCGGTGAGTGTCGAACAGTTCGAATATAATGATGACGGGTCTATTCCCCTGATTACACCCACAAAAGAAGGGGTAAAAGAAAGTGTAGCGAACCTGAACCCCTTTAAAAAAGTTGAAGCAGAAACCATTGCGTGGTCGGAAGGACTGAAAACCGCCTCCAACGATAAAACAGGTGTCTATGTTACCAACGTTGACGGCGGCGATTTTATCAAAGTCCGTAGTGTTGATTTCAAACAGGGTGCTGAAACATTCACGGTCAGAGCGGAACCACTGAACGGAGGAAAAATTGAAATTCGACTGGATTCCAAAAATGGTTCGCTTTTAGGAGTTTGTGAAATAACAAAAACAGGGAGTGAGAGAAACTGGCAAACATTCACCACCAGAACAGATAATCACAAAGGTGTTCACGACTTGTTTTTTGTTTTCAAAGGTGGTGAAGGAGAGTTATTTAATCTTGATTACTGGGAGTTTCTCAAATAATCGAACCATCAACCATTAGCAATCATGAAATATTTCAGCTTACTTATTGTTGTTTTTCTCATCTTTACAGGGTGCACGAAAGAGTTTAATTACAGACAGGTGTCGAAGGGAATAAACATCGATTTGCCAGAAGGAACCCTTGGCATATATCCCGCATCCGACAATGCAGTGAGAATTAAACTATTTAAAGAAGAAGAACCGGAAATCCCCGAGTTTATCTTTACCAACAACCCCGAAACACCAGAATTTAAAACAACAGAAACCTCTTCTAAATTAGCTGTAACACTCAAGAACCTCCAGGTCGTTGTAGATAAAAAAACAGGTCGTTTGTCTTATGCCTCGCCCACCGGAGAAATTTTTCTGCAGGAAAAAGCCGGTTCAAGGAGACTGGTTCCTGATTCGGTAGAAGGAGAGCCTTGCTTCATCGCAGAACAAGGTTTTGAATCACCCGAAGATGAGTCTATTTTTGGGCTTGGACAATTCCAGGATGGTCACTATAATCTGAAGGGAGTTACCCGGCGATTGACACAGGTCAACTCTCAGATATCCATACCCTTTATTTATTCCAGCAAAGGCTACGGGTTGTTATGGCATCAGTATGGACTTACCGATTACAATCCCGCAGACAATTTTATTGAATTGAAAAAGCAGGAACAACCTGCCGGAAATGAAGAATTGATTGAAGTAACAACAACTGCAGGGACACAAAAAGTATCACAGAATCAAACCCTTTACACGGGGCAATTCAGTGTTCCGGAGGATGGAGAATACTCAGTGTTCCTTGACCTGGGCGATATGGGGAATCGTTATTATGTCGTGATAGATGGTAAGCCATACATTGACCAGACCAATATGTGGCTCCCTCCTACTGTAGGAACAATTGCAAACCTTGAAAAAGGAGAACACAATGTCCAGATAATTTGTAAGTCTGACAACAAGCCCAAATTATCGTGGAAACTCAATGATAATTCCACCATCTTCAGATCGCCCAACGCCAAAGAGCTGGATTACGTGGTCTTTTACGGCCCTTCGGCTGACAAGGTAATTTCTTCATATCGTAATTTATCAGGAAATGCACCTATGTTTCCTAAATGGGCTTATGGTTTCTGGCAATGCCGCGAACGTTATACATCCGGCCAGCAACTTGTGGAAACGGTCAAAAAATTCCGTGAAAGAGAACTGCCCATGGATGTCATTGTACAGGACTGGCAATACTGGGGAAGCAAAGGCTGGGGTGTACCACAGTTAGATGAAGAAAATTACCCTAACCCGTCCGGTTTTATCAGTGAAATTCATGACATGAATGCCCGTTTTTGCATATCCATCTGGTCGAACCCCGACAAGAACTCAGAATTGGGCCGTGAGTTCGTAAAGAAAAATCTCTTTATCCCCGACAGTAAGTGGCTGGATTATTTCAATCCGAAAACAAGACAGGAATATTGGAATACACTGAATAAAAATCTGTTTGTTCACGGAGTGGATGCCTGGTGGATGGATGCAGTAGAACCTGAGAATGATGCCCTCAAAGGAACCCAAACGCATATAGGACCTGGTAATTTTTACCGCTTGACCTACCCGTTGATGGTGAGTAAAGCTGTGTACGAAGGTCAACGCAATACAACCTCCGACAAAAGAGTTTGTATCCTTACCCGTTCGGCCTTTTCAGGACAACAGAAATATGGCATGATCAACTGGTCGGGCGATATTGGGGGCACATGGGATGGCTACAGAAGACAGATTCTTGCCGGACTAAACTTCACCATTACCGGGTTACCTTACTGGACTTCTGACATCGGTGGCTTTTTCCGCCCAGGCCCGTCACAATATACGGATGAAAGATATCATGAATTGCTCACCAGGTGGTTTCAATGGGGAACTTTCAATCCAATTTTCCGTGTGCACGGTTACCAGTCGGAGACAGAACCATGGAAATACGGGCCGACTGTTGAAGCCAATATGCGGAAAATGTTGAATTTACGATACCGCCTCATCCCATACATATACTCCGAAGCCTGGAATATTACCCAAAATGGTTCTACGATGATGCGCCCCCTGGTCATGGATTTCAGAGAAGATACAGAAGCTGTAAATCACCTGTATCAATATATGTTTGGTAACAGTTTTCTGGTCGCCCCTGTTACCCAACCTGATGTTTTAGAAAGAGAGGTTTATTTGCCGGAAACGACAAGCTGGTATGACTTCTGGACCGGTAAGCATTTCAATGGCGGACAAACCATCAATGCCAATGCGCCCATGGATCAAATCCCGCTTTTTGTTAAAGCCGGCTCCATCGTTCCAATGGACAAAATATCACAACACACCGGACAAAGCAATGCTGATTCATTGGAAATAAGAATATACCAGGGAGCTGACGGTAGTTTCAGTTTGTACGAAGATGAAGGAGACAACTACAACTACGAAAACGGAAAGTTTTCAGTAGTCCCCTTCGAATACAATGAACAAAATCAAACCCTTGTCATTGGTGACCGGGAAGGCCAATACCCGGGATATTTAAAGACACGGGTATTTAATATTGTTCTGGTAAACGAAGATTCCGGTATGGGTATAGCCAGGGAGGAAAAGAAAAAAACAGTTACTTACAGTGGAAGTAAAATAGAAATAAAACTTTAAATTAGTGCGTGTCTATAAACTCGCAAAAAATTTTTACAGTATGTGTGTTTTTGAATACAGGTATAAAAAATCAAATTTCACAAAAATGAAACTAAAGTACATACTGATAATCATATCAAGCTGTATCCTGTCACAAGCATACGCAAAGAAAGAACCGGAAAAGAGAAACTTAAAACCACGAATTGTAGTGCTTACCGACATCGCTCCCAACGATATTGAGCCGGATGATATGGAATCTATGATTCGATTGCTTGTCCATGCTGACCAGTTTGAAATTGAAGCACTCATTGCCACCACAGGTTGGAGTAATAACGGCGGTAATGAACGTATTGATCTCATCCATGATGCGTTAAATGCTTATGAAAAAGATCTGCCAAAATTTAAAAAAAAGGTCGGGGCAGAAAGATTTTGCGGCCGATGAATCAAAGCAGCATATAGGTTACTGGCCTACTCCCGATTATTTGCGATCCCGAACTGTGACGGGAAGCAAAAAAATGGGAATGAAATTCATTGGCGAAGGAAACGATTCTGAAGGAAGCAACCTGATCATTGACCTGGCCGATGAAAATGACGACCGCCCAATCTGGATAACAGTCTGGGGTGGTGGCAATACATTTGCCCAGTCCATCTGGCGCGTGCAACAAGAACGGTCGCCGGAAGAGCTAAAGTCTTTTTTACGCAAATTCCGCATTTACACAATCACTGATCAGGATCGTCCATGGTCGCAAGGCGACACAATAAATTATGCCAACAGTTCGCATCAATGGATGAGGAAATTTGAGCAGGATCTGTTGTTTTTCTGGGATGAATGTGCATGGAAACATCAAAACGGAACAGGCAGAAATAATTGGGATCAATACGCCCGACACATCCAGGATCATGGTAACCTCGGTGCGTTATATCCTAAATATAAATATGGCGTTGAAGGAGATACACCGTCATTTATGCACGTCATTCCGAATGGATTATCTGACCCGAATGTTCCTACACAAGTTAGCTGGAGCGGCTATTTTGAGTTTGGCTTAGGGCGCGACAGCCTGACTCGGTCTTACACCAATTATACTGGTAAACCCTATGACATTAGCACAAAATATTTTTCGTATTTCTATCCGGCTATTTTCAACAATTTTGCCGCTCGTATGGATTGGGCCAAAGAAGGAAAGGGTAACCGTAATCCGGTTGTAATCATTAACAGGGATAAAGGCATCAACCCCATTGAGATAAATTGCAAAACAGGAGAAAAGATAAGGCTTAATGCAACAAAAACGTTTGATCCCGATGGCGATCAACTAAGCTATAAATGGTGGTTAATACCTGAGGCAGGAACCTATTCCGGGGATATTAAAATTTCGAATAGCAAATCCGGCATTGCCACCATTCATGTCCCTTCCGATTCAGCCGGCAAAAAATTTCATATTATTTGTGAAGTAACCGATAATGGAACTCATAATCTGACCGGCTATAGAAGAATAATCTTTGAACCGGAATAAAAATACCCTGAACCTGAACCTGAACCTGAACCTGAACGAGCCAGAACCAAAAACAAAAAGCTCAGATCATGATTTTTCGGATTAGCTAATTGCTACGTAACTATATTTAGTCGTCAACGAAACGACTGGAAGGAGTTCGAAAACACCTGAAAAAATCAATTATGATGTTGACAATGACACGAACGAATTATTGTCGCATCTTTAATGCGACTAAAATTCGCGTTAATTCGCGTTAATTCGTGCAAATTAGCTGATCCAAACAACAAATGGTATGGCCGGCCATTTAGAAAATATTTTGCAAAAAAACACGAATATCAGGGGTAAGACACTAAGTGGATTTAAACCCATTCCTGCTTAAAACTGGTAAATAACTGCCGCCTTTCCCACTCAAACACACTAAAATCAATTTATCAATAACAATAAAATCTTTAAATAATGAAATTACATTTTTCAATAATAATCATTCTTATTTCCGGGTTCCTGGGCAGTTCCTGCTCCGAAGCCGTAGAGAAACAGTTCGCTCACAACCCGATAATTTTTGCCGATGTACCCGATATGTCCATGATCCGCGTCGATGATACCTACTACATGAGCAGCACTACCATGCACATGAGTCCTGGCGTACCCATCATGAAATCCAAAGACCTGGTCAACTGGGAGATCGTGAACTATGCTTACGACACACTGGCCAATAATGAAGCACTGCGTCTTGAAAATGGCCAGAACGCTTATGGACGGGGTTCCTGGGCCAGCAGCCTGCGTTACCATGAGGATACATTCTATATTTCTACTTTTTCGGCAACATCGGGGAAAACACACATTTATAAAACCACTAACATCGAAAAGGGACCCTGGGAGGCCATTACCTTTGAGCCGGTTTTGCACGACAATTCACTCTTCTTCGATGACGACGGCAAAGTCTATATGATATATGGCGGAGGCGATATCCGGATTGCCGAATTGAAAGAAGATTTATCCGGCATCAAACCTGATGGCATCAACCGGGTAATCATTCCTGATGCAGGGAAGGTAGCTTCCGATAACCTGATGCTCCATGCCGAAGGTTCTCAGGTTATTAAGCACAATGGCAAATATTACGTCTTCAATATTACCTGGCCACGGGGAGGCATGCGAACGGTTGTAGTACACCGTGCCGACCAGATCACCGGCCCTTATGAAGGGAAGGTTGCTCTCAAAGACCGTGGAATTGCTCAGGGAAGCATCATAGACACCCCGGAAGGTGAATGGTACGCCTACATGTTTCGCGATTATGGCTCTGTCGGCAGAATCCCATACATTATGCCCATGAAGTGGAAAGACGGATGGCCTGTTTTGGGGATGGACGGTAAAGTACCCGACACACTGGATATTCCTGTTAAAAATATCGGGGCTTCCGGTATAGTTACATCGGATGACTTTGAGGACGACAAGCTGGCACTTGCCTGGCAATGGAACCATAACCCCGACAATCGCTACTGGTCTTTAACCGAAAGAGAAGGCTATTTGCGGCTTACCAACGGACGCATAGATGGAAACGTGGAGCAAACCCGAAATACACTGACACAACGTACCTTTGGTCCGGTAAGTTCTGCTTCTACCCTTGTTGATGTTCAAGGCATGAAAGATGGTGATGTTGCCGGTCTGGTAGCATTACAAAACAGATACGGATTTGTTGGGGTAAAAATGAGTAACGGCTCCAGGTCAGTGGTGATGGTGAGTGCAGAAACCGAAGAACCTGTAGAACTGGAAACCGTTCCACTGGAGCAGGATAAAATCTGGTTAAAAATCGATTGCGATTTCAGAAACAGAACCGACAAAGCCTGGTTTTATTACAGCCTGAACGGCGAAGATTGGAAGCCCATTGGAGAGACTTTGCAAATGGCTTATACCTTACCTCAACACTTTATGGGATATCGCTTTGGCCTGTTCTCGTTTGCCACCGAAACAACCGGAGGTTTCGTTGATTTCGATCATTTCAAAATTAGTGACGAAATAATTGAAGAAGTGGCAGATTAGGTCTGTCCCTGCAGAACGCAAACATGAATTGAAAATAGACACCAGTCAATAAGTGGTTGTCTAAAAAGTCAGTTTTTCTCTGTGCACCTCTGTGATGGGCTCTGAGAACTCTGTGTAACTAATTGAAATACAATGTTTGCTGACGCAAGCATGGTATTTATTTTCTCTAATTGGGGACTTTTTGGACACTCTCTAAACTCAAGAATATCAATAAATCATGAAAAAATTAAAGATTTTATCAGCAATACTCCTCAGTCTCTTTTGGGGAGCTTGTAACAAAGACACGGCACAAGAAAGTGATCTTAAACTATGGTACGATAAACCGGCCAAAGTTTGGAACGAAGCGCTGCCCATCGGTAACGGACGCCTCGGAGCTATGGTATTCGGCGATCCGGCCAATGAAAAAATCCAACTAAATGAGGAGACTTTCTGGTCAGGTGGCCCCTCGCGCAACGACAATCCCAAAGCCCTGGAAGCTCTGCCCAAAGTGCGGGAATTAATTTTCGAGGGTAAATACCATGAGGCCGAAAAGATGGTTAATGAGAACATGGTCGCAGAACAGCTGCATGGCTCCATGTATCAGACCATAGGTAATTTAAACCTCTCTTTCGACGAGCATGAGAATTACACCAATTATTACCGTGAACTCGACATTGAGAATGCTCTTTTTTCAACCACATACACAGTAAATGGTGTGAACTTTAAACGGGAAGTTTTTGCCTCTTTCCCCGATCAGGTCATTGCTGTAAAGTTATCGTCCGACCAACGCAGAAGTCTGTCCTTTACAGCCAGTCTGAACGGGCCTTTGGCAAGAAGTACGCAGGCATTGGACGCAAACACACTGGAAATGACGGGTATATCCAGCTCCCACGAAGGTGTGGAGGGACAGGTAAAATTCAACACCCGGGCCAAAATCATGAATAATGGCGGAGAAATAAAGCCTGATGGAAACAAAATCATTGTAACGAAAGCCGATGAAGTGGTTATTCTGATATCGATAGCCACCAATTTCGTTGATTACAAGACACTCTCCGCAGATGAAAATGAGCGATGTCAAAAGTTTCTGTCAGAAGCCTCCCAAAAAACCTTCGCAAAACTAAAGAAGGCCCATATCAGCGACTATCGTGAATACTTCACCCGATCTTACCTTAATCTGGGCACTACCCCGGCCAGCGAGCATCCAACAGATATCAGAGTGAAAAACTTTTCTCAGACCAACGATCCCGAACTGGTAACGCTTTATTATCAGTTTTGGACGTTATTTGCTGATTTCAAGTTCTCGCCCGGGCGGCCAGCCGGCCAACTTGCAGGGAATCTGGAATGGCAGCACACATCCTGCATGGGATAGTAAATACACCATCAACATCAATACGGAAATGAACTACTGGCCGGCCGAAAAATGCAATCTTCCTGAATTGCACGAACCTCTGATAGAAATGGTTAAAGAACTGTCGGAAGCCGGTGCGCAAACCGCTGAGACCATGTACGGATGCGACGGTTGGGTAACCCATCACAACACAGATATCTGGCGTATTTCCGGAGTAATAGACGGTGCCTTCTGGGGCATGTGGCCAATGGGAGGCGCCTGGCTCACCCAACATCTTTGGGAGAAATACCTTTACAATGGCGACCTGGAATATCTCGCATCGGTTTATCCAATAATGAAATCCGCCTGTCGGTTTTATCAGGATTTTCTCATTGAAGAACCCACCAATGGATGGCTGGTGGTCAGTCCTTCCAATTCACCTGAGAATGCTCCTGCCGGACGACCTTCTGTTACTGCCGGAGCAACTATGGACAACCAAATCCTGTTTGACCTGTTTTCAAAAACAATTAAAGCAGCAACATTGCTGAATCAGGATGAAAAACTCATCAGTGAATACCAGAAAATTCTTGACCGTCTGCCTCCCATGCAAATTGGTCAATACGGACAATTACAGGAATGGATGGAAGATTTAGACAGTCCTGAAGATAAGCACCGTCATATCTCGCATCTGTATGGTTTGCATCCTTCCAGCCAAATCTCGCCCTATTCCTCACCCGAATTATTCGAAGCTGCACGCACAACCCTTCAACACCGGGGAGATGTATCAACCGGGTGGTCAATGGGGTGGAAAGTAAACTTCTGGGCTCGCATGCTTGACGGAAATCATGCCCTCAAGCTGATCAAAGACCAGCTCACTCTGGTTGGTACGGATAACAACGCCGGAGAAGGAGGAGGAACTTACCCCAACCTGTTGGATGCGCACCCACCATTCCAGATAGACGGAAACTTCGGATGTACAGCCGGTATTGCAGAAATGCTGCTGCAAAGTCATGACGGCGCCATTCATTTTTTACCTGCTTTGCCCGATGAATGGAAAAATGGAGAGATAACAGGACTTAGAACGCCGGGAGGCTTTGAAGTCAATTGTAAATGGGAAAACGGCCAACTAATTAAAGCCGAAATAAAGTCGACACTGGGCGGAAATTGCAGAATCCGGGTTCCGAATGAAATGGTTTTGAATGATGATACAGAATTGAAAAAAGCTTCCGGTACAAATCCTAATCCTTTCTTCGAAAAGGCTAAGATCAAAGACCCTGTAATATCAGAAAAAGCCAAATTAACAAAAACCAACTTGCCTAAGACTTATTTGTATGATTTTCCAACTGAGGCCGGGGAAACGTATACTATTTTAGAAAACTGATATACAAAAAGCAACCTATAGAGAAAGGCGGAGAGCATGGGGCGGAGAGCATGGGGCGGAGAGCATGGGGCGGAGAGCATGGGGCGAAGAGCATGGAAAAGAAAGAGAATATGGTACATTGAAATTAGAACATGCCCCGGGGTATCTGAAAATACCAATTCTCACTCTGTGCCTGCTCCGTGTTGCTCTCCCGAAAAAATTGGGACAAGTTGTGAAACAATAATTTTTGGGTTCTACCACGAATTTAATGACAACTTGCAATTTGTTTATAGTTAAAATGTAGTTTGACGTAATCTATATGTTGCATTCTATTTTTTAAACCACATTTATAACTATGAGTGCGGTATAAAAAGCATA
>NZ_AHZV01000265.1 GCF_000250735.1 Anaerophaga thermohalophila str. Valhall | reverse complement strand
TTTCAGGGGAGTCAGAGGGGTAGTGGGTGAGGGGGAAGCTGAAAACCTCTCATCAACAATTGCTCACATTTCTTTTTTATTTGGTTAACCACTTCTTCAATATTTTCCAATACTTCTTCATTCTTAAAACGGATTACTTTAATACCTAATCGCTCAAGTTCAGCTGTTCGGTTTTCATCGTATTCAATATTTTCTGGGGTTGAGTGAATCTGGCCATCCAGCTCGATTACCAACTTGATTTTATGGCAATAGAAATCAGCTATGAAAATGTCAATTGGGTGTTGACGGCGAAACCGTAAGCCTAAGATTTGTTTGTTTTTAAGGTGTTTCCATAATTCTTTTTCAACAGGAGTCATATTCTTTCTTAACTCAATTGCTCTTTTTGTTATGAGTTGTGAAGCACCATAAAATAGGTTTTTCTGATATCTGGATGGGGTTTCAGTCATTTTGTATTATTGAGATTAAAATTGTTTTCCCCTTCGCACACCCCCTATCCCCCTTAAAGGGGAACCCCCCCGTTCAATTCCTTTGATATAGTCCCATTCATATGTTTTAATCTGCTATGAATTGCGGGTTAGCCCGGTTCTCCCTTTCAGGGG
>NZ_AHZV01000266.1 GCF_000250735.1 Anaerophaga thermohalophila str. Valhall | reverse complement strand
GGTTGCTGGTTGCTGGGTGCTGGGTGCTGGGTGCTTGTTGCTGGTTGCTGGTTGCTTGTTGCTTGTTGCTGGTTTCAGGTTTCCGGTTCGCTTGGCTCGGCTTCTTGCCTTGTAAGAATTGGTCAATTCGTCAATTGGTAAATTGGTAAATTGATAATTGATAATTGGTAATTGTTCATTGGTAATTGGTAATTGGTAATTGGTAATTGAAAAATCTGTGATATCTGTGGTGGATTTTCAACCTTAACCTTAACCTTATCCTCAACCTGTTTTGTTGCTGGTTGCTGGGTGCTGGTTGCTGGTTGCTGGGTGCTGGTTGCTGGTTAGCTCGGCTCCGCCGATTATCTTGTAAGAATTCGTCAATTGATCAATTAGTTAATTGGTTCATTGATAATTGGTAATTGAAAAATCTGTGATATCTGTGGTGCACTCTCTACCTCAACCTCAACCTCAACCTCAACCTCAGCCTTAACCTTAATTGGTCACTGATAATTGTAACTTTTACCCTCCACCCCATTTTATTTGCACCAAATTTCAATAAATTTGTCCTCAACAAAGCACCAGGTAACCAAAAGCTGTAAAACATGCATACCCGATATATTACCCTGTTTGTCATCATTGGTTTGCTGACAGGTTGTGGACAGTCGCGAAAAGAAATAGTCTCCCAAAAGTTGGATGAGGCCATTCAATTGCGCGACAGTGGACAATACAACCTGGCCAAATTAAAGCTCGACACCATCATCAACAATTTTAACGACCTGACCGAAGAAGCGGCTTTTGCCATTCGCATGCTGGACGAAATAAAACTGATGGAACAACAGCGTAATCTTCAATATCTCGACAGCATGATAGCTGTCAAAGAAAAAGAGCTGGAACCGCTACTGAAAAATTTTATCCGCTCCGATGAATACGGTTCACAACCCATCCTTATTCATAAACGGCAAAGACCCGAAAACAGCTATAACCGTACGTTTATCCGTGCACACCTCGACACAAAAGGGGAATTCTATATTTCCAGCCGTTACTACGGTACGTCATGGATAAAACACAATCAGATTAAGGTCTACCATGCCGGAGAATCGGTTACCTCAGAAGTAGTCCCTCAGGACGGATTCAATAACCGCCGTTTTCAGGACGGTGATAGCAAATGGGAAATTGTAAGCTATAAAGATGGTGCTGACAACGGCATCATCAATTTCATTGCATCTAACGTTGATAAACCGCTGAAAGTGCAGTTCATCGGCGAGAAATATTACTACATTGTGATGGAACAATTCGACAAAGAAGCCATCCGCGACGGTTATGAAACGTCATTCGTCCTGCAGGAACTGGCCGGCTTGCGTGAAGAAAAAAGACAGGTAAAACAACAAATTGAGAAGTTAAAAAAAATTGCCCAGTCAAAAGAAAAAAGCAGTTAAAGTTTTGGAAAAGAAGATTCAACCGCGATGGTATGCGCTTTATACCCGGTCAAGAGCCGAAAAAAAGTATATGAGCAGTTAAAATCCCTTGGAATTAAAACCTATCTCCCACTCCGTAGAGAGTTACGGCAATGGAGCGACCGGAAAAAATGGGTGGAAGTGCCCGTTATCAGCTCCTATATATTTGTTAATATTACCCCCTCGCAATACAGGGATGTCTTCAATGCTCATGGTGTGGTAGCTTATGTCTCCCACAAAGGAAAAGCAGTGCCAATCCCCGACCATGAAATAGAAGCCATGCGCCGCACCGTGGAAAATAAACTCGCTTTTTCTGTCGAGTCCGACACCCTCCGCAAAGGCGAAAAAGTTACCATCACCAGTGGGCCACTTAAGGGTATTGAAGGCGAAGTGGAAGAGATACAAGGCAGGAAAAAACTGTACCTGCGTATCAGCCATATCGGCTATATGCTCGTGCTTAACCTTGAAGATGTTGTGAGAAAAGAGGAAGGCTGAGGTTGAGGTTGAGGTTGAGGCTGAGATTGAGAGGCACCACAGATTTCACAGATGAACACAGATTTTTCAATGACCAATTATCAATGACCAATTATCAATTATCAATTATCAATGAACCAATTGACCAATTGACCAGTTGACCAATGACGAATTCTTGCAAGGCAAGCGGCGGAGCCGGGCGAACCGGAAACCCGGAACAAGAAACCCGGAACAAGAAACTTTTTTGAGGAGCAGGTAAAGACCCACGGCCGTGCGTCTCAACAATCCTTAACTCAAAAAATACACCATATAAGAACACAAAAGATTAAGTTGCAT
>NZ_AHZV01000267.1 GCF_000250735.1 Anaerophaga thermohalophila str. Valhall | reverse complement strand
TATAAGAACACAAAAGATAAAGTTGTATCATAGATAACAGAGATTAACCAAATTTGAAAGTGTATTTCAAATTAAAAGTCCCCCATAGGGGATTCAGGGGGCCTCAAATTATATGTCCCCCCTGGGGGATTTAGGGGGCCCCAGCAACCAGCAACAACAAACTATAGACACATGAACGCAATGATATTCGCAGCCGGCCTGGGTTCCCGCCTTCGACCGCTGACCAATGACAAGCCCAAAGCGCTCGTCGAAATAGAAGGAACCACCATGCTCGAAATTGACCTTAAAAAAAATTGAAAATGCGGGCATTACAAAAACCGTTGTGAACGTCCATCATCATCACCGGCAGATTGTCAATTTCCTGAGCAATTACAAAACTTCGGGAATGGAAATATTGATTTCAGACGAAAAAGACCGGCTGCTCGATACCGGTGGCGGACTGCTCAAAGCCCGAAGCCTGTTCGACGCCGATACCCCTGTACTTCTGTACAATGTCGATATAATTACCTCAGCCGATATCAATTCGTTCATTCTCTTTCACGAAAAAGAAAAACCATTGGTGTCCTTGATGGTTAAAGACCGGCCAACTTCAAGATATTTGCTGTTTAATAAAAACATGATTCTTTGCGGACGGGAAAACACCAAAACAGGCGAAAAAACAATGATACGATCTGCCTCCTCCACCCAGTCTTTCGGTTTCCAGGGAGTGCACATCGTCAGTCCGGAAATTTTCAGTCTTATCCGGGAAAGAGGAGTATTCCCGATCATGCAGCTTTATCTCAGACTCGGTTCGGAACATATTATAAAAGGTTATGAAACGAAGAGTGACATCTGGTTTGATATTGGCACACCTGAAAAGCTGAAAAATACAACCAGCTATTTGAGAAAGCATCCCGGGATATTTGCAAAAATATTATAGACAACCGAACAGCCTATTTAGTGTCTGTCCATAAAGTACCACTTGCTGTGCTACGCTTGCCGCCAAAATACTCATTTACGATGAGTAAACTCCGTTTTTGGCAGCTTCGCAAGCCTTGCAACTGGCACTTTTTGAACAGACACACATATTGTGAAAATATTTTTGTGAGTTTATAGACACGCACTATTTAATTCCATTGTATATTTGCCACCGAAAAATAAAAATTTGATGAAGCAATGGAAATGATAATTCATTTCGCAGCAAGAATAAAGCATCCATTCTACACTCCTGATTTCATGGGGTTTAACATTGCTACTCCTGAAATCCAGAATCACAAGAAGTATTTTCTCGGCAGTCCTTAGTTAATCATTCCGTTAAAAAAAGCCTAAACACAGAGGACGCAATGACGCAAAGTTTTTATTATGAGAGGTAGAAATGCCCAAATTGGGCTTCTTTACCTTACCAGACATCTGTAAAAGTTTAACGGAGTATTGTTAAGAACAAGCCATTGAAAATTTTGCTTTGAGTCATTGAGACTTAAAGTCAATAATATCTTTTGTATAAACCAAGAGGATTTAATACCAAATATGTACTCAGCTTCAATTATAATCAACACAATCTAAGTTCATTTTATCAGAACTATAAACTTCATTTTTACTAATAAAACGAGCCCCGGTCACTCCCCGATAAATCGGGACAGGCAGGGACGAGTTCCATCAGACCAATAATTTAGACAAACTTTATACTGATGAAACGAGCATGGCAAAGTTTGCACAATAAGAATATGTATAAATGCCTATATGCGAGTTCCATTAGGCCTTAATAAACAAATTTTATGCTAATGAAAAAACAAATAATTAGAATCACATCAGCTATCGTTAACCCTTTTGAATGGTTTCTAAAAAATGTAACCAGCGGCGGTGTTCTACTGATTTTTGTTACTGCCCTGGCACTACTCTGGGCCAATTCACCGCTGAAAGAGTATTATCAATCGCTTTGGGAATATGACTTCATACTTGGTCTGCAACCATTCGAACTCAAGAAGTCAATCCTACACTGGATCAATGACGGAATGATGGCAATTTTCTTTTTGTAGTGGGGCTGGAAATAAAACGCGAATTCATTGCAGGTGAACTAAGCACCTTCAGGCAAGCCATCTTTCCTGTTTTTGCAGCATTCGGGGGAATGATTGTTCCCATTGCTCTTTACTCTTCTTTTGGTTTTGCCGGTGAAATGTCGCAGGGTTGGGGTATTCCAATGGCTACTGACATTGCTTTTTCTTTAGCCATACTTGGAATCCTGGGCAAAAAGGTACCATTAAGTTTGAAAGTTTTTCTGACAGCACTTGCCATTGTCGATGATTTGGGAGCCGTACTGGTCATCGCTCTCTTTTATAGTCAGACAATTCTTTGGCATTATCTCTTTTTTGCTTTTGGGCTTCTCCTCATTCTTCTTATTGCCAACTACTTCAATATCCAAAACCTGTATTTCTATACCTATGTAGGATTCCTGATTTGGCTCTTGTTTCTTAAATCGGGCATCCATCCTACCATTGCAGGAGTGTTAGTGGCCTTTACAATTCCCATGCGACCAAAGATTCGCATCAACGAGTTCATCCCCAAAATAAAGAATGGCCTGAAATATTTTTCAAGCCTGCCGAAAGAGGATAAGAAATTCGTGATGACCAACCAACAATTAGCAGCCATCGATCACATCGAAACGCTGGTTAAAAAAACTCAGAGTCCTCTGCAAATGATTGAGCACAACCTGAGTGGTGTGGTTAATTATTTGATATTGCCCCTTTTTGCTTTGGCAAATGCAGGGGTGACCATCTTCTCTCCAGGTTCTCCCTTCTCAAGTGGAAAAGTATTCAATGAATTATCTATTGCTGTTGCGTTCAGCCTGATATTTGGCAAAGCCATCGGTATTTCACTTTTTTCCTGGCTGGCGGTAAAACTCGGATTGTCGATAAAACCCGGAAATGTTCCGTGGAAAGCATTCATAGGCTTGGGTTTCCTCGGTGGAATAGGATTTACTATGTCACTTTTCATCTCCAGCCTTGCTTTCGACACCCGGGAGCTAATGAATCAAGCCAAAATAGGTATATTCTTTGGCTCTATAATAGCAGGATTAATTGGATTCTTTATTTTGAAAAAATCGTTAGCTGCCAAAAGTAATCGTTGATCCAGCAAAAAGGGTGTTTTCCGAATCGAAAACACCCTTATGGTTCAACATATTATAATAAAACCCTACCTGATATGGTAAGGTGTCAAATTAATTTGTCATGTGTACTTCCCTTTTTCCTTCTAATATTTCCCTGGCCATGTCGAGAATGGTGGTGTCGTCCAGTTCAACAATTCCTCCATCCGGGCCCTGTTCCAGGTGAATCCCTATGCTTTTACCCCGATCGTAGTTGGCCCCTCCGAAATAATTTCTCACCGTTTCTACGTCGAGGTTTAACGTTTCGGCGATGCTTCTCATACTTCCCTCCGGAAGACTATCCTTAATCCTCCGGAGCTGATTAAATGTTATCGTTGTACTCATAACTGAAAAAGTTTTTTTGAGGTTATTGATGTGATATAAAAATAATGAAAAAACCACAGATTTAAAACAGAATTAACAACAAAACTATAGGTTTTAACAATTATTATACTTCAACATAAATAATAACCACTAACGTCTTGTTTATCAGAAATTTCAAGTATCCTAAGCCGGGATGTACACAATTATCAATTATCAATTACCAATTATCAATTACCAATTACCAATTATCAATTAATCATTTGATTATTAATCATATCATTGATCATTGGTCATTGATAATTGATCATTGATAATTGAAAAAGCTAAGCTCCGGCTACATAAGATCAAGCAATAAGACCGAAGAAATATAAGCCACAACAATCGTAAGGATACCCGTAATAATTATGGTCTGAACCGAAGCAACCGAAAAATCCTGATTCTTTGAAAGCGGATAAATAGCCTCTCCGGCAGGAGAAAAACGTGCCGAAACCTTTTTATACAGCCAGTAAACAAACCAACCGATGAGAGACCCGAGTATTAGTCCTCCCAGGATGTCTCCGGGGTAGTGAACACCCATATATATCCTTGAATAGCTGTTCAATGCAGCCCAAAAAAGAATAAAAAGAGTATACCAGCGGTATCTGAACAACAACAAAGAAAAAACTAGCAAGACCAAATGAGTTGGTAGCATGCGACGAAACAAAACCGTATTTTCCTCCGCGTTTCCCGTTTATCAGGTCAACCAATCCCTGGATAGATGGCTCGTGCGACGGACGAAAGCGTTCAAAACCTTCTTTAAAAATATTCGTAGAAATCTGATCGCAAAGTAATACCATCAATGCCAGTGCAAAAACAGTAATAATGCCCTTAACCCCCTGGTTACGGAATATGACATAAAGAATGAAGGCATACATCGGAAACCAGATACTTTTGCTGGTTACAACCCAGAAAAAGTTATCAAACAGCGGCGATGTAAATGAATTCAGATGTAATAATAATTCCTGATCGAGTTGTATTAATGTTTCCACGGCTTTATTGTTTTTTCTTCAAAGAAAACAAAAATTTTACAATATGAGGCATTTAAAGTTTTTCGTCTGCACAACAACGTACCTGCCCATAATATCGGCAAAATATATCTCTACAAAAAAATATATGTGTAACTTTACATGTTTTTAAATAAACGAGGAGGATGACCAGAAGTATTTTATATATCATAAATCCCGTTTCAGGCCTGGGCCGACAGAAGGACATTGAGAAAGTACTAAAACAGGAAACAAAGTCTTCAGGTTTTAATTTTGATATTGCATACTCGGGAAAACCCGGTCATGCGTTTAAAATAAGCTCTGAAGCCGCCGGGAAATATGATATTGTTGTTGCCGTTGGTGGTGACGGAACCGTCAACGAGGTGGGTCGTGGCCTGATTCATTCCTCAACAGCCCTGGGAATTATCCCCACAGGTTCAGGTAACGGGCTGGCGCGTTTTCTTCAAATGCCTTTCAAGGTTAACAAAGCGCTCGAAGTAATCCGGGAGGGCGCTGTCAAATCCATCGATGTCATCAAAATTAATGAATTTTTCTCACTGAATGTTGCCGGCATTGGCTTTGATGCCTATATCAGTCACAAATTTGCCGGCAAAAAGAAACGGGGCCCACTGGCTTATATGCAATTAATTTCCAAAGAGTTTCCCAAATACAGATCGGAAAATTATTCCCTGGACATTGATCGTCACAAAATTGATGTTAACGCGTTCCTCATCAGTTTTGCCAATTCAAGTCAGTATGGCAACAATTTTCATATAGCCCCCGGTGCTCTTATCGACGATGGCCTCATCGATGTTTGTCTGATCAAAGATTTCCCAAAATATACAGCACCTGCCCTGCTCATCAGCCTTATTGACCAATCTATCGATAAAAGCAAATACGACAAAATAATAAAAGCACGCAACATCACCATACAACACGACAAACCACTGCTCGGGCATGTCGATGGTGAACCCGTCCATTTAGGAAAAGAAGCTCATATTCAAATATTTCCACTTTCTCTTAAAGTTATTGTTCCCCCCGTTCACTTGCGGCAAACGCCCAATATACTTCAACCCCTGATGGAGTTGTTCCCACTGGGGATGTGACTTTTTTATTGAACTATTGACTAAGAAACTTTTGAAAAAAATCTTTTAGTATCAGACCTGTTTTTGTATTATATAATTTTTACTACCTTTGTGATAGGATTAATATTAAAAATATAGAAACATGATAAAAATACTTCTAAAACAAGCACTGATACTGACGTTGTTTGTCATTCCGCATCTTCTAACAGGTCAAATCATAAATCTCAGCGGGGACAGCAACTCCTTAAAAGTGTCAGGCACTTCTTCCCTGCACGACTGGGAAATGGAGCTGACAACCTTTGATGCTTCTGCACAACTGGAAAACAAAGACAATGGCAGTTACATTATTTCAGACGCCCGGTTTTCTGCAAATGCCAATGATTTGGTAAGCGAAAAATCGATGATGACAAACAAAGCCCACGAGGCATTAAAAGCGGAGAAACAGCCCGAAATAAAATTTGAACAAACCGGAACCCTTGAAATATCAGGAAACCAAAACGGCACTTATACCATTGCCGGAAACCTGACCATCGCCGGCAAGACCAAACCCGTTGAAATAGCCTTAAATACAAACACCAATTCTCAAAAAAAGGTTTCTGTATCGGGTAATACGACTCTAAAAATGACGGATTTCGATGTAGAACCTCCCACTGTCATGTTTGGAACAATTAAGACAGCCGACGAAGTGACAATTAATTTTAACCTGACTTTAAAATAATTCCTTCTAAAAACCAATACTCACTAAACGAAGTATCCATTATGAAAAAACAGTTTTTATATTTTGCAGTTGCGTTACTAATCATCCCCGGATTTAGTTTATCAGCCCAGGGAGATCGTGACCTGAATAATTATCGTTTCCCCGACAAAAGAGGAGTGAGTGAATTTGAAGCTCCCAAAGACACTGCCGACGACTTCGACGGACTCAAAGTGCGCATAGGCGGTGCATCTACGCTGCAGTTTCAGGCATTAGACCATGAAAACTCGGGTAATGTTGAACTGATCGAGATCGGGAACAATTTCAATCTGGCAACAGCCAACCTCGACCTGGATGTAGAATTGTATGACGGAGTCAGGATGCACCTGCGCACCTACCTCTCATCGCGTCACCATACCGAAACCTATGTAAAGGGAGGGTATTTTCAGATTGACAAACTGGATTTTGTGCGCGAAGGCTTCCTGGAAAATCTAATGCAATATGTAACCATTCGTGTCGGTCACATGGAAAACAACTACGGTGATGCCCATTTCCGGAGGTCGGACAATGCCCAGGCATTCTTCAACCCATTCGTTGGTAACCTGATCATGGATGGCTTTACAACAGAGGTTGGCGGAGAAGTATACTACCGCAAGAACGGATTCATTGGCATGGTCGGACTTACCAACGGAAAGCTGAACCAATCGGTAACTTCCCCCGGTGAAACAAAACCCTCATTCCTCGCAAAACTGGGATATGATGATTATCTCAACGACGATTTCAGACTAAGACTTACCGGTTCGGTATATACCACCGGCAAAAGTGCCGGAACATACCTCTATAGTGGCGACCGCGCCGGGTCCCGTTATTATTTTGTTATGGAGGCTCCAGATGCAAGTGCCTCGGGTAACTTCCGCTCAGGAAGATGGAACCCGGGTTTCAGAAACGAACTGACTGCCTTAATGTTCAACCCCTTCTTTAAATACAAAGGGTTTGAATTTTTCGGCGTCATCGAACAAGCCAAAGGAAAAGCCGAAGATGAGGAATCCGACAGGAAATTTAACCAATATTCTGCCGAGTTGCTCTACCGCTTCGGGAACAACGAAAACTTCTATATAGGAACACGCTACAACACAGTATCTGGTGAAACAGATAGTGGTGAAGACATCGACATTAATCGTCTTCAACTCGGTGGCGGCTGGTTTATGACCAAAAATATTCTGGCCAAGGTAGAATATGTCAGTCAGACTTACGACGGTTTTGCCACAGACAATATCCTCAACGATGGGAAATTTAGCGGGCTCATGCTGGAAGCAGTCATAAGCTTTTAGTGACTAAACAACAAAAACAATAATTTATGGATAGAAATTTCCATAATCAGAAACCATGGCCGGAAAAACAAAGGCGATATCCTCCGGGATTTTACATATCATTCGGACAATCCGGGAGTAACGGACTATTTGTTTTGCTGGCTGTGGTTTTCTGTTTTTTGGAAATTTTACCCCTTCGGGGGCAACCGATGCCCGAAATGAAACAACCACACCATACCCCGGTCGAGACAAAAGGCTGTGATGATTACATAAAAATTGACGGTTCAACCAATGTCAACCATTTTCATTTTGTTCAGAACCTTAACGAAAAATCAACCACCATAAAAAAAGAAGAAAAGCCACAGGAAACGCTGACCATAAAAATCCCTGCTCACAACTTTGAGCCTTCCAACCCAATGATGTACAAAGACTTTCTTAAATTCATCAAAGCCAACGAATATCCTTATATCGATATTACCATCTTCTTTGATAACGTCAGACTTCCGGCCGGACCACCGTCAACCATTGTCCCGAAAATCAAAGTAGGGCTTGCCGGACAGACACATACCTACAAAATTCCCGGATACGTAGAAGAATGCCTGGATAAAAAGTTGCACATCAGGGGAAAAGTAGACATCAACCTGAAAGATTTTGGTCTGGAACCACCTACCAAATTTATGGGAATGGTAAAGGTAAACAATGAAGTTTTTATTAACTTTGGGTTGACTTTGGATCATTAAAAACTACTCAATTTTGAAATTCAATACCAAAACAAGATACGGACTCAGGGCAATGATAGAAATTGCCCGTGAAACAGACCACAACGGTATCTATCAGAAAGAAATTGCCGAACGGCAAAATCTTTCCAATAAATACCTCGACCACATCGTTTATGCACTGAAAGTGGCCGGCCTTATCACTAATGTTAAAGGGAAAAAAAGCGGCTACATCCTGACCAAACCTGCTTCTGAAATAACCATTCTGGACATCAACAACGCCTTTGAGCCTGGAATTTGCATCATTGACTGCCTGACGATGAACTACAAGTGCGACAGAGAAGCCAGTTGCGCTGCAAAAGTGTTCTGGGAAGACCTGAATGATATGATTATTGATTACTTCAAATCGAAAACTTTGCAGCAGTTACTCGAACAACAGGTTAAACTCGAGAAAAAAGAGGGAATAGAAATCGAGTAAAAGTCAAACTTTACTTCAGGTGAATCACTTTCCCCAGTTCTACTTCATACAAAGGTTCTCCTATTTGAATGGTCGTGTCAGGCTCACCATAATAAAAAATATCTCCCGAAGACAGCATGTTCACGAATAACTTCTCCTTAGCCCAAATATACCCGTTGTTCACCGATCGCTGAAGATATTTGACCTCTTTGGCTTCCAGTTTTGATGCATCCACGCTTGAGAGTCCTTCGGCAACCACGTGTAGTTTACCGGCTTTGCCCCGGAAGATATGGTTGCCGGCATTACTTCCGTAGGCCGAAAGAGAAATTTGTCCGGCGTTAACTACCATATCGCACTGTGTAAACGTTCCTCTTCCGTTAACTACTATAGAAAGCTGCGAAATATTAAGCGTATCGAGAGTGGTAATTTCGGACGGAAAATTGGAAGTAATGTGTTTTAATTCCGGCGATGAAAGAATGAGTTCTGGCATTTGCTTTTTGCGGAAACCTATCATCCCTTCCGAATCTACAACCAATGTTTTGCCATTCTGCTCAAGCACCAGTCGCGGCAGAATAAAATCAAGTCCTTTTGCACGCGCAGCATATTCCTGATCATTGGCAAGCACAAGACGTACGGAGGTTTCTATCACCACCCGGTCGAATGCTTCCACGGCCAATTCTTTTTCTGTCATCTTGCCGTCTTTCAACAAAGCATCCGTATAATCGCATCCCGTGGTTACCAGAAATAAACCAACAATTCCGATAAATATATTATCTGTTCGTTTCATAACGTATTGCTTTTATACGGAATTCTGTAACCAACACCGAATTCCATAAACTCCGAACGGAAAAAACTGGCTTTCACACTAAAATTAAACATCCACCGGTCGGTAATCTGATGCCGTATACCCAGCCTGGGATAAACAGGCTGGGGCGGATCAATGTGAGAATACAAATAAACTCCAATCTGGGCAAACAAGGATGTATTTCCCATCAGCCAGTGCCGGCCGCCAAAGACACCATAAAACATTCTTTTAGTGTGAGGAATGTATTCGTTATTTTCAGGATAAGCATAAGGGGCAGCACCAAAATATACAGCATCAATTCCCGCACTCCATGCCGATTTCACCGAGCGGTACCACAGATGATTTATGGTCAGACTTCCTGATGAGTAGATGTTGAAATTATAGTCGTTGGCCTGACTGCGTCCGTAATTCAAAAACACCTGAACATCTCTTTTATTGGTGCGTGGAGCTTCACGGGTCTTCAGTTCGGGCAAATGATCCCTGAGAAAATGATACCTGGTACCGAGACTGAAAGTAAGTGTATTAATACCATTATTGGGTTTCCTTACAGCTCCGTTCGACATGTGGTTCAATGATGCCGACCCATAAACCGACCAATGGTCAAATATTCTGTAACCCGTATAAAGACCAAATCCCACATAGATATTCAGGCGGGCACCAAAAATCTGGTTCCAAGGATTTTCTCTGTAATCGAAAGGGGTGTTGGTATATCCCAGCCCCATTGCCACCTTGTTTTTAAGTGTAAATTTGGGCGTACGAACAATGGGAAAATGCAGATAAGGATAAAGAGCCATCCCCTGACCGTAAATATCAGGATTGCCATAGGAATTATAAAAAATTCCGACACCCACCTCCGGGTAATTATAATATTGCTGCCAACCTTCACGGTCGAACCGCCACAAGCCATAATTAACCTCAATGCCACGCGAAAAATCATCAATAAAATAGATCATATTGGCATGATGTGGTATCACAATGCCGTGATGATACAGCACCGTAACATGTTTCTGATTGGGCGGCATTCCAACCTCCGGCTGTATTTGCTGGGCCCGGGTTACAGATTCCGTAAAAAAAGAGAGTACAATAATAGAAAAAAGAATGTTTTCCTTCACTTTAATGACCTTTTCAGTTATGAGTCCGGTCTAAAAAGCATCTTTGTTGCCAAACTCTTTGTTGTTTTAAATTTTGCATCCTCATTAACAATGGGTTAACTCCGGTACAAAAATTTAAAACGCCTTGATTTTGACAAAAATATGTCTTTCCATACCACACTCAGCTATTTTAACTGCAAAAATGCACATTTTGCTTATAACCATAAACAAAGAAGTACCGTTTTTAGTATCTTTGTACCGAAAATAAAGAAGACAGTTCGAAACCATCCTGTCTATAAACAAAACTATGGGCCATGTCCAAACATGTGCAAAAATGCCTTTCATGATGCCTGCGTCGCCAGACGACAACCTCATCAGATATCGCGTTTTGCAAATTCTCAATGTTCATTCCCCGGGTTTTGTTTCTTCTGGTTCCAGGATGATCTTTTTTATCGTCGGCTGTCTTCGAAAATTTACGGAAAATGAACAAAAAAGCTGTTGTTTTATTGTCGGGCGGATTGGACAGTGCCGTTACCCTGTATCTTGCCAAATCGCAGGGATTCGATCTGTACGCGCTTTCATTTGATTACGGACAACGTCATTCAAGGGAGCTCGATGCTGCAAAAGCGGTTGCAAAAAAAGCGAAGGTAAAAGAGCATCAGGTAGTTTCTATGAAACTCGATCAATGGGGCGGCTCTTCACTTACCGATCCGTCGCTTGAGGTAGAAGACGGAGATATAAACCGAAGTGACATTCCGGTTACCTATGTGCCGGCCCGCAATATGGTATTTCTTTCTGTGGCAGCATCGTATGCCGAAGCCATCGGAGCCAGAGATATATTTATTGGCGTGAGTCAGGTCGACTATTCAGGATATGTGGATTGTCGCCAAACATTTATAGACGCCATGGAAACAGCAATCAACAAAGGGACGGTAATGGGTGCTGAGAAAAATCTTCCCATTCGTGTTCATGCACCTTTTATTCATAAAACCAAGGCTGAAGAAATAAAACTGGGAGAACAACTTAATGTACCTTTTGAGCTGACATGGAGCTGTTATCGGGGCGGCGAAAAACCCTGCGGCACCTGCGACAGCTGCCTTTTAAGAGCCAAAGCCTTTGCCGAAGCCGGAGTGGAAGATAAAGCAATGAGAATATGAGTAAACTGGTATTGGCAAACGAAGGTGTGTTCCCTGTTACACATGACAGACACGGATGCCCGATAAAAGAATCACCTGCTACGAATCTGGGCATTCCCGGTACCATTCAGGGCGAAGGGAAACTGGCAGGGATTCCTTCAATATTTGTTCGCCTGGCGGGGTGTAACCTGAGGTGCATCTGGACACTTCCCGACGGTTCTTTCTGCCGGTGCGATACCCCTTATGCCTCATTTGAAGCAGAACAGCAACGTCAGCCCGAAACAGCCGAAGTTTTCGATCTGGTGAAACAAAATACCGGAAAAATAAAACATGTCGTTATTACAGGAGGAGAACCCCTTCTCCAGCACAAAGCTCTGGCACCCTTGTGCAAGCGACTGAAAGAAGAGCTGAACCTGCACCTGACCATTGAAACCAATGGAACCATATTTGCCGAAGATGTTGCTCAATATATCGATTTGTTCAGCCTCTCACCAAAGCTTTCCAACTCTAATCCCTCTCCCGCAAAGACAGGCCATTACCAACTAAGGCCTTCAGGACCTATTACATATCATGCCCAAAAACGAAGAAACATAGATGTAATTCAAAAATTCATCGACTATTCCAGAAATAATAAAAAAGATTTCCAGCTTAAATTTGTTGTTGGCCGGCACAACGACTACGTAGAAATAAAAAATGAATTTCTTGCCCACTTGACAGAATGGAGACCCGAAGATGTTTTACTGATGCCGCTCGGCGCCACAAAGGAAGAATTAAAAACCACTTCGCTTATGGTACTGGAAATGGCCATAAGCAACGGTTGGCGTTATGCTCCGCGTCTGCATATAGGTCTGTTCGGTCCAAAAGCAGGGGTATAAATATCACAAATATGAACGAAGCAAAATTTCTCGGAAAACCGACAGAATATCCAAAACACTACACGCCCGAAGTATTGGTGGCTGTTCCCCGGCAAGTCAACCGCCAGGAATACGGATTAAGAGAAAATAACCTGCCCTTTACAGGATATGATGTCTGGCATGCCTATGAAGTAAGCTTTCTCACCGGGAAGGGACTTCCGGTAACGGGACTACTTAAGCTGGTATATCCTGCCTCCAGCCCCTATCTTGTAGAAAGCAAATCACTAAAGCTTTATCTTAATTCGTTCAACATGGAGCGTTTTGGCAATAACGCCAAAGAAGCATCAGAAACAGTCCTCAATATAATCAGTCAAGACCTTGAAAGGGTATTGAAAACTAATGTTGATATTCATTTCTTCCAAAAAAGTCCTGAACAATATTTTGATTTCAGCGAATTCGGGATACTTGAAGAAATAGCGGAAATTGAAAAGTTAACGTTCTCTGAATACCGGGAAGCCCCTCATCTGCTCAAGCCCGACAATCAACAAACAAGTAATGTCCTAAAAGCGGGCACACATTTACTGCGAAGCAACTGTAAAGTAACATTTCAGCCCGATTGGGGTAGTGCTTATATATATATTAACGGAACACACATCCCGGAGAAAACCGGTCTGCTGAAATATCTTGTATCCATCCGGAACGAAAATCATTTTCACGAAGAAATTTGCGAAATGATCTACCAAAGATTATGGGATCGGTTCTCTCCCGATCAGCTAATGGTAGCCTGCATTTATACACGCCGGGGTGGAATTGATATCTGTCCGGTTAGGGCCAGCCATCCGGAATTATTGCCAATCAACCTGATTACTCCTTATAAACTGACTGAAAAACTTTTGCGGCAGTGATAAAATAAAAATGTTCTTCGGCACGATAATCTGAGCAGAGGAAGTAGTATAGAAACGGGCCTCATGGCACATCCTATTCTTACTTTTTTTCCTTCAATTCCCTGGGAAAAACAAACATTTCGGTTCGTCCGCTTCCGGGTTTGATCTGATCCCACTCAGTGACTGTAAAAACGATGGATGCAGTGGCACTGGTAGGATAATTAAAGAAATTATCTCCTGCCAGTTGAATGGCCATCAAAGCAATATCGGGGTTATGTCCGACTACCATTACCGAATTGTATTTCCCGGCCATTTGGGCAATTCCGGATATAAAACGATCGACAGAAAACCCTTCGTAAATAAAAGGTGCATCAATTATTTCCGATTCAGGAATACTGAAAGCGCCGGCCATAATCCGGGCCGTTTGAATGGCTCTGATGGCAGGGCTTGAAATGATGACTTCGGGAACAATCCGTTTCCCGATCAAATGATCCGATATTAATCTGGCATCTTTATGACCACGCCTTTTCAACTGCCGTTCAAAGTCACTGTCTGCATCGGTCAGGGGTTCGGTCTTGGCATGTCTAACTAAAATCAATCTTTTCATAGTTATTAGTGTATATCTATAAACCGGCAAAAGTTTTTAAAATATCTGTGTCTGTTCAGAAAGTGCCATTTGCAAGGCTTGCGAAGCCGCCAAAAACGGAGTTTACTTTTTGTAAATGAGAATTTTGGCGGCGAGCGTAACGCAGCAAATGGCACTTTATGGACAGACACTAATTAGTTTTTTTTACAGAAGGCACCAGCTCTGCAATCTTAAGGATTACTTCCATAGCCTTTTCCAGTGAGGGCACGGGTAAAAATTCGAATCGTCCGTGAAAATTGTGACCACCGGCAAAAATATTGGGGGTTGGTAATCCCATATAAGCCAGTCGTGCTCCATCGGTACCTCCGCGAATGGGCTTTATATTAGGAACAACGCCAACCTCGCGCATGGCTTTTTCAGCCAAATCCACAATATACATAACAGGCTCAATCTTCTCACGCATATTGTAGTATTGATCCTTTATTTCCAGTTCCATTGTTCCTTCACCAAACTCATGATTCACCTTATTCACCAGATGTTGCATCTCCTTCTTGCGGTCTTCGAAGCGATCACGCTTAAAGTCTCTGATTAAGAATTGCATCTCTGTCTTTTCAACATCTCCGTTAAAAGACATCAGGTGATAAAAACCTTCATATCCATCTGAATGCTCTGGCGTTTCGTGACGGGGAAGCATCATGATCAACTGGTTGGCAATCCTGATTGAATTTCGCATTTTACCCCGCGCATAACCTGGATGAACATTCCGCCCATGGGCTGTCACTTTTGCCAGTGCCGCGTTAAAATTCTCGAACTCCAACTCCCCTATTTCACCGCCATCTATGGTATAGGCAAAATCGGCTCCAAACTTTTTCACATCAAAAAGGTTGGCCCCTTCACCTATCTCTTCATCAGGTGTAAAACCTATCCTTATTTTACCATGTTTAATATCAGGATTCCGAACCAGGTACTCCATCGCGGAAACAATGGCTGCAATTCCGGCCTTATCATCAGCACCCAGCAAAGTGTTCCCATCGGTGGTAATAAGCGTTTGTCCGATATATTTTTTAAGTTCGGGAAATTCCGATGGTTTCAAAACAATGTTATTCTCTGCATTCAATATAATATCACCGCCATCATAATCTTTTACAATCCTGGGAGAAATATTCTTCCCTGAAAAATCGGGACTTGTATCCACATGGGCAATAAAACCCGCTACCGGAACCTCCTCTTCAATATTCGAAGGCAGGGTAGCCATGATATAACCGTTTTCATCCAATTCCACCTCTGCCAGTCCAATCTCTTTCAACTCCTCAGCCAGTTGCCTGGAGAAATTCATTTGACCAGGTGTGCTTGGGGTTAATCCTGTGTTTGGATCCGACTGGGTATCGTATTGTGTGTATTTAAGGAAACGGTCAATTATTGAAGTCATAGTAGTTTAATTTTTTAATTTTTGTGAATGCAAGATAATAATAGATTTTTAGATTTTTAGAGTTATATTGCTTACAATAGTCCGTTAAACTTTTACAAACGATTTTAAATCAGTTGTTTATATTTAATAATTTTTATGACTTAAAACACAAATTATCAGTGCCTTAAGATTTATATTGTATTTTAAATCCAAAAATCTATCGATCTATTGTGCTAAAAGCCTTGCTCTTTTTTTAACCAAAAAAAACCTGAACAGTTCAAAGTTCAGGTTATTATCCTCATCAAGTAAAGAATCAATAAGATACTGCAAACACAACCCTTTGCCTGGAAGGTTTACCCGTCACCATACATTTTCCCGGTTCGGGATTGCTATCAATGGGGATGCAACGAATGGTTGCTTTGGTTTCCTGCTTAATCTTTTCTTCGGTTTCGTCGGAACCGTCCCAATGAGCAAGGATGAATCCTCCTTTCTCGTTGAGCACCTTTTTGAATTCATCATAAGTGTCAACTGTGTGGGTATTTTCTTTTCTGAAGTTGAGCGCTCTCTGATAAATGTTGTTCTGAATATCATCCAAAAGTTCAGCAATACGGTTATCAATGCCTTCTACGGGCAATACCTCCTTGGTGAGTGTATCGCGGCGGGCCAGTTCAACCGTACCGTTTTGCAGATCGCGCGGGCCAATTGCCAGCCTCACGGGTACACCCTGCAATTCGTACTGGGCAAATTTCCATCCCGGTTTATGTTTGTCATCATCGTCTACTTTGACCGAAACGCCATGCTTCTTAAGGGCTGAAGCAATCTTATCGGCCTGCTCCACAATTTGTTTCAATTCCTCTTCCTTTTTGTAGATGGGCACAATAACCACCTGAACAGGAGCCAGTTTTGGAGGCAACACCAGTCCGTTGTCGTCGGAGTGCGACATAATCAAAGCCCCCATTAACCTGGTAGAGACGCCCCACGAAGTAGCCCATACAAATTCCTCCTTCCCTTCTTTGCTCTGAAACCTCACGTCGAATACACGCGCAAAGTTTTGTCCCAGAAAATGTGAAGTTCCGGACTGCAGAGCTTTTCCGTCCTGCATCAATGCCTCGATAGTAAGGGTTTCTACTGCTCCTGCAAAGCGCTCACTGGCGGTTTTATAGCCCTGAAGCACAGGCATTGCCATATATTTTTCGGCAAAATCGGCATACACTTTCAGCATGGTTTCAGCCTCCTCAATGGCCTCTTCCCGCGTGGCATGGGCGGTGTGCCCTTCCTGCCACAGAAATTCTGCGGTACGCAAAAACAGACGGGTACGCATCTCCCAACGTACTACATTGGCCCACTGATTTATTTTAATGGGCAGATCACGGTACGATTGTATCCAGTCCCGGTAAGTATTCCAGATTATGGTTTCAGAAGTAGGCCTAACAATATACTCTTCTTCCAGCTTCGCATCCGGATCAACTACTACACCTTTGCCATCCGGGTTATTTTTTAGCCTGTAGTGCGTAACTACGGCACACTCTTTGGCAAACCCCTCTACATGGTCGGCTTCTTTACTGAAAAACGATTTGGGAATAAACAAAGGAAAATAAGCATTCTGATGTCCGGTCTCTTTAAACATATCGTCGAGCACCCGTTGCATCTTTTCCCATATTGCATAGCCGTAAGGTTTAATGACCATACAACCGCGGACTGCAGAATTCTCGGCAAGTCCTGCTTTAATCACCAAATCGTTGTACCACTGCGCATAACTCTCGCTTCTTGGGGTCAATACTTTTGCCATGATTGCTGTTTAGATTTTGTTAAATGATTAAATGTTAGGGCTGTTAGGGTTGTTAGGCGCTTAGCACATAAACCTAACCAACATGTTGTTTAGGTTGACCAAATCCCCAGTAGGGGCTTTTAAGGCTTGTCCTGAAAAAACAAATTATTGCAAGCAAGCGGCAGAGCCAAGCGTTACGAATTTAACGAATTATTATCGCACCTTTGGTGTGTATTTAAATGATTATAGCGTTTAACAAAAGCTGTCGCGTTTTTTACTCAGTATTTTTCACTCATATCAGTTGCTTAGCTCTGTAAAGAAATCCGCACCGGCTGCGTAACGTTGTTAAAAAGCTAACAACTATTGACTATTGACAAATCCTAACAGCCGGAAACTTCAGAAAGCGGCACGAAAATAATAAAAATGAGTTAACTTTTTGTCATTTTGCAGTGCTTATTTGCAGAACTGAAGGATTAACGGGAAACACCTCCCTTAACAAACTTTTGTCAATTATTTCCTACATTTAA
>NZ_AHZV01000268.1 GCF_000250735.1 Anaerophaga thermohalophila str. Valhall | reverse complement strand
GAAAACTTATGAATAAAGCAGGTTAAATCTTGTATCGAAAATCTTAATACCTGTTGAATTGTGGTACTAATTTTGCTGATAAAAATCCGAATCGGAACCTATTTTGATGTCTATGAGATTTCTACCGATAGTAAATAAAGTGCTCATTATAGCACTTTTTATGTCAGTTTGCAGTTGTTCGGGATCGCAAAACCCCGACCGCAGGAAAGAATCGGTCGAAATCCCGCTGGAAACATACATCAATGTTAATCGCAAACTTGTTGAGAAAGAACAGCAAAGAATCAGAGAGTTTGTGAAAGAAAACAAACTCAAAATGAAACCGACAGGTACAGGTTTGTGGTACCGAATCGATAAACCCGGTGAAGGTGAGTCTATCAGAAAGGGACAGGTAGTAATGCTGGAATATCAGGTAAAACTGCTTGACGGGACTGTCTGTTATGATTCAGAAGAACTCGGCCCAAAAGAGTTTCTGGTAGGTCGTGGTGGTGTGGAGTCGGGCCTTGAAGAGGGTGTTTTAATGTTGAAAAACGGATCCAGCGCCTCATTTATTATGCCACCCCACCTGGCACATGGTCTTGTTGGTGACGACGGAAAGATTCCTTCAAGGGCGATTATTGTTTACGATGTGGAAGTCGTGGGTGTAAAAAACCAATGATGTTCCAGTTAAGCTATATTTGCTCACATCAACAAATTTCTGTTATTTTGTAAGACCTAAATCAACCGAAACAATGAAACGAGCATGGCAAAGTTTGATACAATATGTATAAATCTTGCATGCGAGTTCCATCAGGCCAATAACTTAAGTAAATTATATACTAATGAAACGAATCTCTTTCAAACATACCCTGATTGTATTAATAATTATTGTTACAGCTTCGTTTAACGCCTGCGACGATGGTTATCGTATCAACACAAAAGAAATGATCCGTGAAGAGCAGGATTTAATGGCAGATTATCTTGACATTGTACATGATACCCTGAAAGATGTTAGCTATAATGTTATCGATACAGCCGGGGATAACAGCTTTCTTTATTTTGAATTGAAGCAGGGTACCGGCGATTCTGTAAAGGTTGGCAAAGAGGTCGGGTTCAGGTATATGTATTTTGAAATTGCACGTGATACTACAGGAGTTCCTTTTATCTATCCATACGCCAGCAACTATGAATCGGATAGTCCTTTTACTTATGTTGTGGGTAATACTAACATGTATCAGGGAGGAACCTATCCCGGAATTGATATCGCGATGCGCAATATGGCGTATGGAACCAAAGCCCGGATATTTGTTCTCTCAAGTCTTTGGAGCAATGATTATACACCTCGGGTGGTCGACCTGGAAGTAACTTACGTGGAAAAATAGTACCTTTTTTTATTCTCCATACGCAACCATATCTTTTCTTCTTCATCTTTTATATAAAGGAATTGGCAATTATATGACTTGATATAAAGCCAAAATCCTTAAAAATAATTGTCTAACTATTATAAAGATGGAGAAGAGAACAATGAGAACTATTTTGTTAGCTGTTGTTTCATTTATGTTTTTTGCAGGCTTTACGTCATGCCTGGATGACGATGATGATTCTACACCTCAATACATGGAGCTGGGTGTAACGGAGTATGGGCCCGACGATGAGAAGCTGGTTTTTACCGATTCTGAATCTACCCTGCAGATAAGGAGCTATCCTGGAAGTTTTGAATTTACCGATAGTGTTCGTATTCTGATGAGGTATTCGGTGTTCGAAACAGGAGAAGAAGAAGATATTTACGACTATATGGTCGATGCTCTTAGTATTCAGGATGTTGTTCTTAAGGATATTGTCGAATTGAATGAAGAGAACAGGGACACCATTGGTACCGACCAACTTTTTATTAATGATATCTGGATTTCCGGGGGGTACCTGAATGTCGATTTCGCTTTCTATGGCAATGATGAAGTTCATTACATCAATGTAGTTAAAGACCCGGACGAGCAAACAGGGGATGAAACGGAAATTTATCTTCAGGTTCGGCATGATGACAGGGGAGATGAAATGATAAACCGTTACCGCGGGTTAATGAGTTTCTATCTTGAGCCACTCCAGGTTGACGGCCATGATGAGGTTACCCTGATATTTGAGAACCAGGGATTTTATGCTGCCCCGTATGAAGAATTTGAAGTGGATTATGAATATTAAAAGCCTTTCAGAATATCCATTAGATGGGTTTCCCCGCAATTAGTGCAAAGGGTGTCTCAACATGAGACACCCTTTTTTTGCTTCACCTCACCTCTGCCCGAAGTTTCAACTTAACGAAGGATTACTATACCCATATATTTTTTTACCAGTCGTTGCAAATCGGAACATTAACAAAAATCATAGCCCTTAATGACGAATTTATCGCTGTTAAGTTTTGTAAAAAATGCAAATTTGAGGTATTATTGCAGTGCATTAATAAGCACACAACTAAAAAAGATAATTGTATGGAACAGAGAAACAGTAACTACGGTCTCGGCATGGGTGTTTTCGGTGCCGTTTTTTTTATTTTTGGCTTTGCTACAACCTTCATTATTACAATGACGGCTCCGGTAAAAGCCATTTTTGGATTGCCTGAATGGGCTGCACAGCTTTTGTCATCAGCCTTTTTTATTACCTATCCGATCCTTTCAATTCCTTCCGGGAAACTGGTTGCGAAAATAGGATATAAATGGACTGTTATACTTGGATTGTTGTTGATGGGAATAGGAAGTTTGATATTTTGGCCTGCTGCTAAAATTCCGTCCTTTCCAATGTTTTTAATTGCTACCTTTATTCTTGCTGCAGGCGTTGTCTTTCTTCAGGTTGCCGCCAATCCTTATGTGACGGCTCTCGGGCCTGAAAGCTCAGCTTCCAGTCGTTTAAATCTTACTCAGGCACTGAACTCAGTGGCGACCATGATTGCGCCATGGATTATTTCAGTGGCCATTTTCAGGGGGCTTGGAATTCCGGCCGATGAATCGTTAATGACACCCGAACATGGTCTTGCAGCTGCAGAAAGAGTTCCCGTACCATTTATAACTATGGCAATTGTGGTTATAGCTGTTGCGGTTATTTTATTCTCGATAAAACTGCCTGTTCTTGTTAAAAACAAAAAAGAAGGCACCAAAAAAAGTGTTTGGAACTACCCTCACGTTATTCTGGGGGCCTTTGCCATTTTTGCTTATGTTGGAGCAGAGGTTGGTAACGCCGGATTGATCGTTAATTATCTTCGCAATTCTGCCGGCATTGACCCGGAAAAGGCTTCCACGTATGCCGCAATTTACTAGGGCGGTGCAATGGTTGGTCGTTTCTTCGGAGCTATAATGTTTAGCGAGATTAAGAATAAAGCAAAAAAATATGCTTTGGTTGTATCGGTTTTAATTCTGGCGCTTGTTTCAGGGGCATTTGTTACTGCCGACGGCTACACCTTTGAAACTTGGAATTTTAGTGCAGGTCAAATATTTATGATAGTTGCCCTGGTTAATTTCCTGATTATGCAAATAGGGAGAGGCAAAGCTGCTCGCACTTTGGCCGTCTTTGCCCTCATGGCTGCTGCGTTGGCACTTATTACTACCTTTACAACCGGGGAAGTAGCCCTTTGGACTGTTATTTCAATCGGATTGTTCAATTCAATCATGTTCCCCAACATTTTCTCGTTGGGAGTTAAGGATCTTGATGGTGAAGAGATGGCATCTGCATCGGGTATTATCAATTCATTCGTAGTGGGTGGTGCTGTTATACCACCTCTGATGGGAGCAATCGCCGATGCAACAAGTTATACCTGGGCATTTGTTGTGCCGGCCGTTTGTTACCTTTACATTTTCTTCTATGCTGTGAAGGGGCATGCTATTCGTACAGAATAATTCAATTTTATTATATCGGAGCCGGGAGTGCTTTTGCTTCCGGCTTTTTTTAACATAAAAGCTTATTTATCATGAAGAAAATTGCTATTGGAATTGATATCGGTGGCACAAATACCGTTATTGGAGCAGTGGATCAGGATGGAAACGTAATGGTTAGCCGCTCGATTGATACCCCTAAACATGGTGATTTTGACAAATATATCTCCGACCTTTCGGGTGAGATTCAGGAGCTTGTCAAGTCGTTGAAACTGATGAATGAAGAAACCGATATCCTTGGCATTGGTGTTGGTGCTCCGAACGGTAATTATTACAGCGGTACCATCGAGTATGCGCCCAACCTTTCGTTCAAGGGGGTGGTTCATGTGGTGGATGCACTGAAAAAGAATTTCCCCGAATCATACGCCATTGCGCTAACCAATGATGCTAACGCGGCTGCTATTGGTGAAATGGTCTATGGCGGTGCCCAGGGGATGAAAAATTTCGTAATGTTCACGCTCGGTACCGGCGTAGGGAGTGGAATTATAGTGAATGGTGACCTGGTATACGGACACGATGGTTTTGCCGGGGAGTGTGGCCATACTACACTGGTTCCCGGAGGTCGTGTTTGCGGTTGCGGCTCGCTCGGTCATCTGGAAGCATATTGCTCGGCCCCCGGTATGAAACGTACTGCTTTTGAGCTTTTGGCTTATTACAATGCTGAAGATAGTTTGCTGGCCAACAAATCGTACAACGAGCTCACTTCAAAAATGATTTACGAAGCTGCTGTGAAGGGAGATAAGATTGCTCTTGAGGTTTTCCAAAAAACCGGCGAATATCTGGGGCAGGGTCTTGCCGATACTGTTCATCACCTTGCACCTGAGGCCATATTTCTTTTTGGCGGCCCCACCGCTGCCGGTGATTATATTTTTAAACCCACTTATGAAAGCATGAACCGGCATTTACTTCCCATCTTCAAAGACAAAATCAAAATCCTCCCTTCCAAACTGAAGTTGGGCGATGCTGCTATTGTAGGTGCAAGTGCATTGGTTTGGAAAGAGCTTGAAAAATGATGAGACAGTATAGAACTTTTTATTCAGGGTCGCTCTTGACGGAGCGACCTTTTTTTTATTTGATGTTGCTCCTGAAAGAATTGTTTACGTCAGGATGTTGGCACAAAGTATTTTATGTTCGAGTTTCTAAAACACTGTAATGGATAACATTTGCACAAAAGAAAAAATATTCAGCGTGGCATTAGAATTATTTGTCAGAAAGGGTTTTTCTGCTTCCGTTAATGAGATTATCCGTCATGCAGGGATTGCTAAAGGAACGTTTTATCATTACTTCAAAACCAAGGAAGATCTGATTGTTGAGCTATATAAGAAATTGATGTTCGAGATCGAAGAGGATTGTGTTGAAGAATATGGTGGAGAATCGGCCCGCGATTATTCCAGAAATGTTTTTGGTGCAATTGTCAGATGGTTTATCAGCAATCCGGATAAGTTCAACTATATAGTAATATTTGAAACCAGTCCGTTTATTAAAAAAATAATAGGACGGGTTCCCGAAACGTTAAAAGCTCCCATTGAAAATACCATGAAAAAGGTAAGTATGGGGATGTTAAAAGCGTACCCTCCCGAAATGATTACTTTCTTCGATTTTTCCTTTACACGCGCCGCTGCCAATTATTTTCTCAGTTTTTCTAATCCTTTATCGGCTTTTGAGTCTGGTTTTCAGATGGCTTTTGATTTGTACTGGGACGGAGTATCTGGTAAGTAAAAAAGTTAACACAACATTAATAAAAAAGATACCGACCAAATGGTCGGTTTTTTGCATCTTTGTAATAACTATTGATGATTATCATGTTATTATTCTTTGAATTTTTATTTATTGTGTTGATTTGTTAAAAAGTGTGTCGTTAATTTGTATCCAGAATATTTTAGAGCAATAAACCGTAAAAAAACAAACCTTTTAACATGTTTCATTACTTATGAGAAAAAACAAGTTCTTTATTTCTGATGGCTTTCCTGTTTCTTATTACGGCAGGAATAAACGGTCAGGTAAACGTGACCGGAAAGGTCATTGACCAGGAGACAGGTGAGCCCCTGATCGGGGCAGCTATTGTCGTTGAGGGCACCAGTAAAGGTACTGTTACCAATTTGAATGGTACATTTAAACTGACTGTTGAACAACAGCAACAAAATCTGTTGTTCAAGTACCTTGGCTACAAAGATCTGAAAAAGACAATTGATCCGGCAGGTGAGGATGTTCTTGATCTGGGAGTTGTACAAATGGTTTCTAATGTAGTAGGGTTGAACGAAGTACTTATAATGACTTCGTTTGCCAGAGATAAAGAGACACCCGTCTCTATTTCTACCATTCGGCCTGCTACAATTGATGAGAAACTTGGTACTTTGGAATTCCCGCAGATTCTTAAATCCACACCTTCGGTTTATGCTACCCGTGGAAGTGGGGGGTTCGGAGACTCCCGTATTTCTCTTCGCGGTTTCGACACCAATAACATCGGTGTTCTTATCAATGGTGTTCCCGTAAATGATATGGAGAACGGTCGTGTTTACTGGTCCAACTGGTCCGGTCTTTCCGACGTAACACAAACCATGCAGGTTCAACGTGGTTTAGGGGCTTCAAAACTGGCATTAAGTTCAGTTGGTGGTACCATTAATATTTTGACCAACAGTACGGATGTTGAAAAGGGTGGCACGTTCTATACAGGGATTGGTAATGACGGCTACAGAAAGCAGTCTTTTTCTGCCTCAACCGGTTTGCTTGATAATAACTGGGCGGTATCTCTCTCTGGAACTCATACCTATGGCGATGGCTATATCAAAGGTACAAACTTCGATGCCTGGACATATTTTTTAAATGTTTCCAAAATCATCAATGATCATCACAGGCTTTCACTTACTGCATTTGGTGCTCCGCAGTGGCATAATCAGCGCGGTACACCTTCAAAAATTCAGGCCTATCGTGATGATACCGATGGCATTCGCCGGAATTTGAGCTATGGCATACGCGACGGAAAAGTATATGGCGGCGGTTATGCCTACAATAAGTACCACAAGCCTCAGATTTCGTTAAATCACTATTGGAATATTGATGCGAATACCATTCTTTCAACGGCTGTATATGCATCTATATCCCAGGGTGGAGGTCGAAGGGTCGACGGCGAAAATTCTCAATGGCTCAACATAAATTACGATACCGGTGAACCTTATCCTACCACACTTCAAACACCCGACGGACTTCTTGATTTTGATGAAGCAGCCAGAAGGAATGCTGAGTCTCTTACCGGTTCAAAAGCATTCGTGGGAATGGCTGTTAATCAGCATCAATGGTATGGTATTCTTTCTACACTTAACAAAGAGTTTGGAAATATTAACTTCACCGGCGGATTTGACGGTCGTTATTATATTGGTGAGCATTTCAAGGAAATAAAAGACCTTTTGAGCGGAGAGTATTATCTCGACAGCTATAACATCAACCGGCCGGCCAGCACTCCCCTTAAGGAAGGCGATAAATACGCCTATCACAATGATGGGGTAGTTGCATGGGCAGGTCTGTTTGCCCAGGCCGAATATGTCGGAGATAATTATTCTGCATTCCTTACCACTTCTGTGTCACAGAAAAGTTACAAACGAATCGATTACTTTCAATATGAGCCTGGTAACCAGGAAACCGAGTGGGTTAATTTTACTCCCTGGAGTATCAAGCTGGGCGCCAGCTATAATCTTACCGAGGAACACAATTTCTTCGTGAACGGTGGTTACTTTACCCGTGCTCCTTATTTCTCCTCTATTTTTCTTAACTACACCAACGAGATTAATGAGGGCGCCAAATATGAGAAAGTTCTTTCGTTTGATGCCGGGTATGGTTTTTCATTGCCAAATTTAGAAGCCCGCATCAATGGTTATTGGACCAATTGGAAAGATAAAGGTCTGGTCAGGTCTTTCAGTGGAGAAACAGCCAATATACCTGGTATTAATGCCCTGCATACCGGAATAGAATCCGAAATCACCTGGAAACCCATTTCTGAGGTCTTTATAAAAGGAATGTTTTCATGGGGTGACTGGATTTGGGAAGACGATGTAAATTTTTCACTCTTCGACGACAATAACCAGTTGCTCGGAGAATACAGTGCTTATATCGGAGATGTTCATGTCGGAAATTCTGCCCAGGTAACTTCTGCGCTCACGGTTGATTATGAAATGCTGCCCGGGTTTAAAGTCGGTGCCGATTTTAATTATTACGGAAAGAACTTTGCAGAATTTGATCCCACCAACCGTACCGTAGAGGGCGAAAAGGTGGATTCCTGGCAGTTGCCCGATTATACTACATTCGATATGAACCTGAAATATGATTTCAACATCGGATCACTGGAGGCCTCGGTTTATGGAAACGTAAACAATCTCTTTAACACAGAGTATGTTGCTGATGCTAACGATGGCGACAACCATGATGCTGCATCGGCTTTGGTCTATTATGGCTTTGGTACAACATGGTCTACCGGGCTTAAGGTTAAATTTTAATGGCAAAAAACAGAGAATAAATTATGAAAAAATTATTATATACACTGACGTCCGTACTCCTTCTGACGTGGGGTTGTGAACCCATGGAGGACGTTTACCATGAACTGGACAAAGAACAGGGCGACTTTAGCAAGGAAATAGAAGTTGTCCTGCAAGATGCTGATTACAGTTCTCTTTCCGAGATTGCAGAGAAATTGGGAAATTCCGATGCAGCAGATTTTATTGATGAAAATCTTGCATTCAGCGAAGAATATCCTGCTGCAGATTTCGTTCCAGCTTTTCTGGCCGACGAATACATTGCTCTGAAAAAAGACTCAAGAGCTAAGGTGACATTTAATTACATGGTTTCAGATCCTGAGTATCTTGAAAACTATACACTGAGTTTTGAGTTGGACTCTGCAGACTATGCTGATGCCGTTACATCTCTTGGCAAGATAAAAGCCTTTTCGCCTTCTTATCCTGTTGAAGATTATATGTCAGGCATTCTGGGTGAAGAATTTGGAGATAAACCGGACGGATCAGTTGTCTATACCTCATACAGAGTATCTGATATGGATCCGGAAGAGCTGGGTAGTGAGTCGCCCGAAATTTTCAGTGAAGGCTTTAACGGCTCACTGGGAAGTTTTACTGCATATAGTTTAACAGGGGATCAGGTTTGGGAGCCTGACAGTTATGGAGGAACCGAATATGCTTATATCTCCGGTTATGTGTATGGTGAAGGGGATTATGAAAATGAAGATTGGTTGGTTTCCCCGGAAATTGATCTTTCGGAATATGAGACAGCGTATGTTGTGTTGAATCAGGCAGTAAATTACCTGGATACCTGGGACAATCTTCAATTAATGGTAAGTACGGATTTTAATGGTTCTGATGTTGCAGCCGCAACCTGGACCGAATTGACCATTAATACTAAACCCACGGGTAATAACTGGACTTTTGTTGAGTCGGAAGAAATCGATCTTTCAGAATACCTGGGAGGCTCTATTTATCTGGCATTTCGCTACCGTTCAACTACTTCAGGTTCTGCTACCTGGGAGGTGGATTGGATAACGGTGGAAACTGAAGATGTGCGAAAGCCTGAATATACTTATTTTGACGAGTTCTTCGAAAAGGATGGGACCAATTGGACCCGGGTAACAGAAGATGACTTTGAGGATAACAAATACATCTTGTCTGCTGAGGATTACGACGCTATGGGTGCACCAGGTAAGTATAACAATTTTGACGAAGATGATGGCCCGGATCAGTATTTGCCTCAACTGATCGCACAGCACAAACCTTTTGCTCAGAAAGATGATAAAGTTGCCATAGTCTATTTGTACTATGATGGTTCAACCAACCCGCGGGCAAGTGAATATGTTTTCGATGGAACCGAGTGGCAAAATAGCTCAAGAATTATAGAGCGCACCGAACAGTTTGTCCATAACGGACAAAACTGGGTGTTTGATCCTACCATTGTTTTTACAATGACTTCAACCGACTATCAGATGATTGTGGACTATGTAAAGACAGAAATTGACAATGGTGGCGATTATATTAACAGCTATGGTACCGGTGAATATTATTACGGGGCTGATGCTTATTATGAGAACTTCGATCTTCGCTTATCGAACCGGACAGAATATAACATTCCGGGATTTGAAGGTCTTTCAACCGAAGAAGCTGTTGCCCTGACGCACGAGCGCCTTGCTGAAGCAGTAGAGGTACTCCTTAGTGTAAAATATCCTGATGCCGTGCCGCAGGTCAACGGGGTTGATGTTCATTACATCGTTACGCTGGAAACTTATGAAAATGATCTAAGCAGAAATACTTTTACTTATGATTTTAAATGCGTATCCGATGCTCCTGAATTTGAACTGGTAGATGGCCCCGACTTCGGAGAGTAATTTGATAGTAAATTTTGAATTTTTTAAACAAATTGATATCTTGCACACCGTTTTAATAAAAGAAAACAAAATGATCGAAAAATTTTCACATATTTGGTGGCGAAAACTTGACTCATAACAGGTGGGACAGGCCGTCACTTTGTGTGCAAGAATAAAAACAAAAGAACCGCAGGCTTTTCCACCTGCGGTTTTTTTTGTGTGTGAACGAACCGTTTTCCGACTGAGTAGTGCCTGTGTCTATAAAGCAGGAAAAGTTTTCTACTAATCATGTGTCAGTTCAGAAAGTGCTGGTTGCAAGGCTTGCGAAGCCATCAAACGTAATACAGCAAATGGCACTTTATAGACGGACACTAAGGACAACAGTCAGTTACACTTTTACAATACGTTGCAAACCAGTTGCTTGTGATTAATAGGTTGTATTTGTTAAAATGCAGTATATCAAGATTATATGAATTATCTTATATCATTTATCTGACAAAATACACAAACCTCTAAAAACATGTTATTTATGCTAATTTGTTAGTTTTTGGAATATGTCAGTACTTGAAAAAAATTACTATTGACTATTGACTATTGACTATTGACTAAAAACTACTGACTAAAAACTATTGACTAAAAACTATTGACTAAAAACTATTGACTAAAAACTACTGACTAAATTAATTATATCTAAAAATCTAACGATCTATTTTAAGTAGTGAACTCAATCATAGAATTTAATAATACATAGTCATGTCAGAAAACTATTTCAAGAAGTATCCGTCAAAAGATGGGTTTTACAAAGAGTATGGAGGAGCATTTTTGCCACCGGCACTCGAAGAAGAGATGAATAAAATTACCGATGCCTATTATGCCATCAGTAAGTCACACAATTTTATTTCGGAGTTGCGGAGCATACGTAAGCATTACCAGGGACGCCCGACTCCGGTTTATTATTGTAACCGGTTGTCGGATAAATATGGCGGACGTATTTATCTGAAACGTGAGGACCTCAACCACAGCGGTGCACACAAACTCAACCATTGTATGGGAGAGGCGCTTCTGGCTAAATATATGGGCAAGAAAAAACTGATTGCCGAAACAGGAGCCGGTCAGCATGGTGTTGCTTTGGCAACGGCTGCTGCATATTTCGGGCTCGAGTGTGAGATACACATGGGTGAAGTAGACATTGCCAAAGAACATCCTAATGTTGTACGAATGGAAATTCTCGGGGCGAAAGTTGTACCTGTTTCCAAAGGACTGAAAACTTTAAAAGAGGCGGTTGATTCAGCTTTCGAAGCCTATGTTCAGGACCCTGTTACTTCGATTTATTGTATCGGTTCGGTTGTCGGGCCTCATCCGTTTCCAATGATGGTACGTGATTTTCAGCATGTTGTGGGAGTTGAAGCACGGGAGCAATTTTTTGATATGACAGGCGAAATGCCAGATAACGTTGTGGCCTGTGTTGGCGGAGGAAGTAATGCCATGGGAATATTTTCGGGTTTCATGGAAGATGAAGATGTGGATTTGTATGGTGTTGAACCCGGTGGAAGATCAATGAATACCGGTGATCATGCCGCTACCATGATGCAGGGGAAACCCGGCCTGATTCACGGGTTTAAGTGTTATTTGCTTCAGGATGACGAAGGAAATCCCAGTCCTGTCTACTCAGTGGCCAGTGGATTGGATTATCCGGGAGTCGGGCCGGAGCACAGCATGCTCAAAGACATTGGACGGGTGAACTACGATATGGTGACTGACAAGGAGGCCATAGATGCCTTTTTTGAATTAAGTCGTCTCGAAGGCATCATTCCCGCATTGGAAAGTGCCCATGCTGTAGCTTATGCTTTCAAACTGGCTCAAAAAGACCCGCGCAGGTCTGTTCTTGTAAACCTTAGCGGACGGGGCGATAAAGACATTGATTTCGTAGTGGAGCAGTATGGTAAGGATTACGGGATAGGATAAAGTTTTAACGCAGAGTAGAGACACCCAAATAGGGCATCTCTACTCTCTCATAATAAAAACTTTGCGCCATTGCGTCTAG
>NZ_AHZV01000269.1 GCF_000250735.1 Anaerophaga thermohalophila str. Valhall | reverse complement strand
ACTCATTTACGAGTAGTAAACTCCGTTTTTGGCGGCTTCGCAAGCCTTGCAACTGGCACTTTCTGAACAGACACACATACTAGTTAAAAATTTTTTGCTAAGTTTATAGACACGCACTAATTAGTGTCTGTCCATAAAGTACCATTTGCTGTGTTACGCTCGCCGCCAAAATACTCATTTACGTGTAGTAAACTCCGTTTTTGACGGCTTTGTAAGCCCCCGATGATATCGGGGCTGGCATTGTAAATGAGGCTTTCTAAACAGACAGATATATTGTAAAAGTTAACAGACTATTGCTAAAAAGAAGGGTTGTCCAAAACCAGTTTTGGACAACCCTTCTTTTAGTATATATTGAAGCATTTTGCTATTTCTTTGAGATAAAGTGGAAATGTGGTCCAAAGCGTTCAAATGCTGCTTTTTCAAGCATTTCGCGATGGTCGGGATGTGCCACTGAAATGATGAGCTTAGCACGTTCCTGAAGTGTTTTACCATAAAGGTTTACAGCTCCGTATTCAGTGACCAGCCAGTGCATATTTGCACGGGTGGTGACTACCCCGGAACCTTCCATAAGCGTTGGTGAAATTTTTGAAATTCCTTTTCCTGTAACCGAAGGCATGGCAATGATGGGTTTTCCGCCTTCGGAATAGCCGGCACCCCGGATGAAATCTATCTGTCCGCCAACCCCTGAATAGTGGGTTGTCCCAATAGAATCGGCACATACCTGGCCGGTAATATCAACCGCGAGGGCGGAATTGATCGCAGTAACTTTTTTGTTTTTTCTGATGATATCTACGCTGTTGGTATGTTTTACATCCATCATGGCCACCTGTGGGTTGTCGTCCACAAAATCGTAAAGGTCCTGTGAACCCATCAGAAACGAAGCGACCATCAGGCCTTTGTCAATCTGCTTTCGTTTACCGTTGACCACCCCTTTTTCTACCAGAGGAAGGATACCGTCGGAAAACATTTCGGTATGTACTCCCAGATCTTTATGGTTACCCAGTTCGGCCAGAACCGCATTAGGAATTCCACCGATACCCATCTGCAGGCAGGCACCGTCCTCCACAAGTTGCGCTACATTGTGACCAATAGCCCGTTCTATATCAGATAACGGGGCGTTGTTGTGAATGAAAAGAGGTTCATCGTGTTCAACAAAGTAGTCAATATCGCGCATGTTAATTTGGGCGTCACCCCAGGTGCGTGGTACATATTTGTTAACCTGGGCAATAACTACATCGGCAGTCTCAATGGCTGCCAGAGTAGCATCTACCGAAGTTCCGAGTGACACATAACCGTGACGGTCGGGCGGTGATACCTGCACCATGGCTACGTTCACTTTCAAATAACCTTCACGAATGAGTTTCTGGGTCTCGCTTAAAAAGACCGGGATATAATCTGCGTATCCGGCCTGTGTTACTTTGCGGACATTTCTGCCAACAAAGAATGATTCCAGTTGAAAGATACCTTCCAGTTCCGGATCGGCATAAGGGGCCGGACCTTCGGTGTGAATGTGTTGGATTTTTACGTCGTTGAATTCGCCTTTGCGGCCGCGTTCAACCATTGCATTGATGAGGGCATGAGGTGTAACGGCCACACTGCTTAAATGAATGCGGTCGCCTGATTTAATTACTTTAACAGCCTCCTCGGCAGTTACTGTTTTGTACTGCATGTCGAAACAATTTTATAAATGGTGTATGTTATTCTTTTAAAAGCCGGTGCAAAAGTAGTTTTTTTCGTTTATTTTTTTCTTATTATTGTCAGTTTGTCAGGGTGTTTAAGGATATTTAAAACCATTCTTAAGAAATAGAGATTTATTTCTTTATTGGTTTCAGTGAGTTGGAGAATTCTGATGATACGATGTTATTTTTGCTTAAAAGAAATGAAAGTATCCAAATCCATTAAGAGGGTAAGGTTTTGCCTGCTATGTTTTATGCCGGAGAAAAGTTAAATAATTATGACTGCAGAAAATTTCTATGATTCTGGTTGGTAAAATACTCACAAATGCATTGTAGTTAGTGTCTGTCCATAAAGTGCCATTTACTGTGTTACGCTCGTCCGAAAATTACTCATTTACGATGAGTAAACTCCGTATTTTCGGACTTTGCAAGTCTTGCAACTGGCACTTTCTGAACAGACACATGATAAGGAGGAAGCTTTTCCTACTTTAGAGACAGCACTAAAGAAAGTTACGAATTGAGCGATACCGAGACAGGAACAAAGGAATATGTGGCCCGTGATTACATTACCCTGAAACCCGGCTTTAACTATATTGCAAATGAAGATAATACGTTTACAGCCAGAATTGACGAATGCCTGTTGTTTCCACCGACTGATGCAACCTATGGCACACCTGAAGGGGCTGCAGGAGCAACACCTTCCAGTGGCGGTATAGTGGGCACTATTCCGGGGAAATTTGAAGTAAGTTCTACAGGAGCGGCAACATATACCATTCCAATTGAAGTACCAAAAGGGGTAAACGGAATGGAACCCCAGGTATCATTGGTGTATAACAGCCAGGCTGGCAATGGCATTGCAGGTTGGGGGTGGAATATTGGCGGGTTGTCTATGATAAGTAGAGCTCCTAAGAACTTGTATTTCGATAATAAGGTTAGTGGAATAGACTGGACAAAAGAGAGCCCATTAGTGTTGGATGGTCAGAGATTAATGAAAGTTTCGGAATCAAATGGACAAATTGAATATAGAACAGAAAGTGAATCGTTCAGCAAAATAATTGGGAAAAATATTAGGAATTGGGGGCCAGCAATAATTGAGGTTCATACAAAAGATGGAAAAATTTTAACCTATGGAAACCCCAATGATCCTTATTCATATTTTGTTCTGTTTGCAGAACAGAGGATTCCTTTGTGCCAAGTTTTTGTTGATGGACAAAACTTGGGATGGAGTTTAACGAAAATGGAGGATCAAAACGGGAACTATATAATATACAAATATACAGGAGGATGCTCTGGACAGATAGCTTCAGGCCGTTGGGGAACTTGGGATTCTCACATTGAGAAAATTCAATATGGTGGTAATTCGAATGTTGGCACGCCCAATTCTATTGAGCTGAATTTTGTTTATGAAAATAGAGTTGATCCGATTTCAGGATTTGTTAATGGGCATTCAAATGTTCAAAATAAAAGATTACAAAAAATTATTATTAAAAATGGATCGATTGAGTTGCGAAAATATAGGCTTGAATATAAGTCATTAAGTACTGTCTCTATATTGAGAGAAATCAATATGACTAATGGAAATTTATCTTTTAATTCTACTACATTTAAGGTAGGAAACAATATCGGTTTAGCTTCTCGGGATAAAATAACTAGAAATTTTTGTAGTAATTTACCTCATGGAATGTCTTCTGTTGTTGGTCTAGTATCATTGGATTTCGCAGGAGATGGAGTTGAAGACATTGGCGTTTTATTCGCAGATGCGTCACATTATTATGGGGTTACACGTTACTATTTGAGGATATTTGATAAAACAAAAACTTCAGGTGGATTTTCAATTTCACAAAGGGACAAAGATTATTATATGGGTATTTCTATAAAAGCCTTTGGAACTGAAATGTCCGGTAGTATTTCGAATAGATTGTTTGGGGATTTTTTCAATGAAGGGGCTATAAGTGCATTAAATATAAGTGAAGGAAAAGCAAAAGATGGAAGATTCTTAATAAGTTTAAGTTTTGTTTCTTTTATAAATCAAGAGGAAAAAAGAAGTGATTTTGTGCATCTTGAACAAGAAAAAAGAGCAGTTCCTTTTGCGGTTGTGGGTGATTTTACTGAAAATGTTTCATCTGATGTTGTTATTATACGAGATATACCCAAGTCAACAGAAGAAAGGCACACATATAATGCAACATTAGTTTCCGATATAGGGCAAAATAAAAATGATTTCTCTATAGATACTCCATCAAAAATAAAAGAAGTATTTGCTCAAGATTTTAATGGTGATGGGAAAGATGATTTGTTTTTATTATTGGAAGATGGTAGTATGATATGTGAAAATATTTTTAATGGTACCGATTTCTTCTCTTCTCCTAATGAAGCCATTGCAAACCTGAAGGAAGGATGCTTATTTAAATTTGGAGATATAAATAACGATAAGAATATCGATATTGTTTATCGCAACGCAAATGATTTTTGGACAATCGCATACAGTAAAGGAAATGGGGGTTTTTCATTTAAGAACTTGTCTTCAATTGATTGCGTAAATCAAGACGATAGTTCAAAGGATAAAGACAATGTTTTCATAGTGGATGTAAACCAAGATGGGCTTTTGGATATTGTTGTTGGAGATGAAAAGTTAAAAGCAGAATATCATAGTCTTTGGGGTTATTTTGAACGGTATAATTATGAAAAGACGAACTGGCAATACTTTATTCAAAAAGGTTCAGGTTTTGAGTTGTTTAAAGAAAAATCTAATATTCAAAGGGCAGGAGAAAGATATCATTTTTTTGGAGATTATAATTATTCCGGTGTGAGAAATTGGTTATGGTTAAGTACAGAAGAGGGAATCTATAAAAATTACATTAAATATGGAGAAACATACTCATCAAAAGAAAAAATGATAAAAGAAATAAAAAATGGCATTGGGCAAAAAATTAATATAAATTACTCTAATTTAACATGGACAGCCGACTATATTAAAAATATTATTGTACCAACGAATTTAAGGGTCATAAAATCAGCCTATTACCCGATTGTATCAAATTATGAAGATAAAGGAATAAAATATGATCTAAGCTATCAAAACTGCGTTGTTTATCCAAAGGGAAAAGGACTCTTAGGATTTCTTTCTATAACAAAACGAAATTTAAAACTAGGTATTGAACAAACTAATAAGTTTACTTTGAATTCTAATTATTATACCCTGATACCAATTTCTAAAGAAATTAGATATGGGAATAGTGGTATAATTAGCCAAACCATTCAGGATATTACCATAGTCAGCAAAGGAAGTAAACGCTATTGGGCCAGAACCAACTCAGTCACAAGTAAAGATTTCCTGGAAAATAGATCAACAAAGCAAACATACTCTGCTTACGACTCTTACGGTAATCCCAAAACAATAAAGACCGAGTACCTTGCAAACGGTAGTAATAGCGGTATTTATGAAACCAAAAGCATCACCTATACCAATGCAGGCAGTTGGTGTCCCAATAAACCGGAGACCGTGACTGTAACAAAAACCAATAAAAATGGCAGTCAAACCCGCACTCACAAATATTCTTATGACCAAAAAGGAAATCTGACAAAGAAACAACGTGATGTCGGTGACAAAAATGAGCTTGTTACAATTTATGATAATTATGACTCTTTCGGGAACCCCCGCATCATAACAACCAAAGTCAACGGAAAGAGCCGCAGTACAACCCTGGAATATACCGCCTCGGGGCGGTTTATGAAAAAGAAAACCGATGACTTTACCGGCTTTTCCACCAAGTATAATTACAACGAAACAACCGGGGTGCTGACATCCGAAACGGATCATTCCGGACTGACCACAACGTATGAATACGATGGTTTTGGGCGGCAAATCAAGGCTACTTACCCCGACGGCCGATATGCTGTGAAAACCTACCAGTGGGCTGGTGGCTATGGACCAAATGGTGCAGTATATTACACCTATGAAGAGATCTCCGGGGAGTCGCCCGTCTGGACCTGGTATGACGGTCTGGGTCGGGAACTGCGAACAGAATACTATGGCTTCGACGACAGTAAAAAAATATGGGTAGATACCGACTATAATTCAAAGGGACAGATAGAATCGATCTCCAAGCCTTACTTTGCCAACGGCACCAAAGAACCGGCAGAAACTTATACTTATGACAATTATGGTCGTGTAAGCACGAAAACCACGCCAATGGGAACTACCAGTATTACCTACAACGGATTGACCACCAGCATATCCTCTCCGCGGAGCGAGAAAGAAGAGACCCGCAATGCCGCGGGCCAAATTGTTACCAGTAAAACAGACGGTGGCACGGTGTCGTTTACCTACTACCCCTCCGGCAAAGTAAAGACAGCCACTCCGCAGGACGGTGCTGCCGTTGAGATGTATTACAACCTTCAGGGTAATCGCACAAAAATCATTGATCCTGATGCCGGAACAATTGAAACGACCTATAACGGATATGGAGAACTTATCTCTGAAAAATACACTATGGGCAGCGGGGAAGATGAACGTACCGTTATCACCAGCTATACTTATGACGATATCGGTCGTCCGGATGTTATTGACCGAAATGGAGAAATCATTGATTATTCTTATAATAGCGACGGGTTCCTGCAAAGTGTAACAAAACCAGACCACGAAGTCATTTATACCTACGATGAAGGGAGTGATAAAAAACTGGGGCGTCTGACTTCCGTAAAAGAACAGATAGACGGGAAAATTTTTACATTCCGTACCGCTTACGATGCCTTTGGTCGCGAAAAAAAACGCACCTACCCGTCAGGCTTCTCTGTCGATAATGTTTATACCAAATATGGTCATCTGAAAGAAGTAACAGACAGTAACGGAAAAAGCATCTGGAAAGGTGAAAAAGTCAACGCCCCCAGTCAGTTTGTTAAGACCAGCAAAGGCGGTAAAACCACTACTTTCGGTTATGATGAGAAGGACAGGCTCGAAAGTATTGTTTCGCCGGATATCATCAACCATTTTTATGTTTTTAATGAAAAGGGGAATCTTGAATCGCGTGAAGATAAGCTCACCGGCCAACTGGAGAGTTTCACCTACGACAAGCATCAGTTGAAAACCTGGAAGATAAAACAGGGAGGTGTTTTAAAGAAGACATTTTCCATGAACTATGATGCTCAGGGCAATATCACTGGTAAGTCAGACTTAGGCTATGAAATGAAGTACGATGGAAAACAACCCCATGCTTTAAGCAGCATAGAAGGCAACCCATCGCTGATCTCTGACGAAGAGCAATCCATCACTTACACCGACTTCAAAAAAACAGCCACCATCAACGAAGAAGACAACAGCCTGGAAATCAACTACGGCGTCGATGACCAACGTCGCAAAGGAGTTTTTAAAACCAATGGCGAAA
>NZ_AHZV01000270.1 GCF_000250735.1 Anaerophaga thermohalophila str. Valhall | reverse complement strand
TTAAATGAACAAATGTTCACTTTGCATTTAAAATGATTAGAACGGCAGTTAGCAAGTGATAATTTGAACGACATGGAAAGGAATTATGGGATATATTCTGAATATCAATTTGCAACGTACTTAGAATAATTGTTGTTCTGATTTTACCGGAAGTTGAATCTTTTAAAATGATAATTATGCCAGCAGGTGACAGAACCGGACCAATGGGACAAGGTCCCCGCTCCGGAAGAGGAAAAGGCCTTTGTAGTGGAAATGATACTCCTGGCTTTGAAAACGATGAAAACCGTCGCAGGGCCGGGCGTACCGGGAATGGTTCTGCAACAGGCAGAGGTCGTGGGCCTGGTCGAGGCCGGGGATTTGGAAGACGTTAAAATGATAGTGTTTTCTTTGTGATTGATTGCAGCCGGCCGGTTTTGTTTTGATAGCGTTTTGTCAAGACGGCCGGTTGCTTTTAGTCGTTTAGTCTTACACACAAATAAAAATATATGGAGCAAAAAATTGCAATTCCTGTTGTAAATGGGCTTTTGAGTGCTCATTTTGGGCATTGTCAGTATTTTTTAATTGCTGACGTGGTTGATGGAGAAATAAAACAAATAACTGAAGAGGTACCTCCACCGCATGAGCCGGGCATAATACCACGCTGGCTGAGCAGTAAAGGTGTTAATACAGTTTTGGTAGGCGGAATCGGGCAAAAAGCTGTAGCCTTGTTCAGACAATTTGGCGTGACACCGGTGATTGGCGTCCCTGAAAAAGATCCACGGGAATTGATAGAAGATTTTTTGAGCGATAAACTGGTTACCGGTGCTAATCAGTGTAGTCATTAAACCTTTGATATGATTGATGTTAATTGTGTACCCTGTTTTCAGAAACAGGCAGCACGTTTATTTGAAAAATATAATATTCCTGAAGAGCGTAGAGAAGTACTTTCAGAGAGATTTAATGACTTTCTTTCAAAAGATGGTTTGGATAAACCTTCACCGTTGAGTGCTCAGTACCTGAATGTCCTTATGAAAAAGGAAACCGGCATTGATGACCTTTATCTTAAGGAGAAGTCGTATTATAATAAGCTGCTGATGCAGCGATATCAGGCGTTGAAGAACGATGTTGAATCGAGTAAACATCCTGCCATGATGGCACTGAAGTATGCTCTGGCAGGTAATATTATTGATTTTGGCCCGCCTCATCGCTTCGATCTTGAAAAGACATTTTCAGAAGCTCTTGAGAAAAAGATAGCTGTTAATGATTCAGAGGCGCTGTTTAAGGAAATAAGGCATGCCGGAACCGTTTTGTATCTGGGCGATAATGCAGGCGAGATTGTAACAGATAAGTTGTTTATTGAAACACTTGCTCATCCCAATGTTATATTTACAGTTCGTGGTGCTTCTGTCCTGAACGATGTTACTTATGCCGATGCCAGGGAGGTTGGTATGCAGGAAGTTGCTACGGTTATTGATAATGGTTTTGATGCGCCATCCACTTTGCCGGAATATTGCTCTGATGAATTCAGGGAAATCTTTAACTCGGCAGATGTAGTGATTTCTAAGGGACAGGGGAATTTTGAAGGACTGTACGGGCAGGTTGAAAGGAAGAATATTTTTTTCCTTTTTATGGTTAAGTGTGAGGAAATTGCACGTGTTACGGGCAGAAATGTAGGCGATGCAGTGATTATGAAACGAGCATGATAAGGTTATCACAAAAGGAAAAAAATAAATTTTTTCATGCAAATTCACCAAACCTGAATATTAACCTACATTATTCATAAATTATCTATTACGATGCTCAACTATC
>NZ_AHZV01000271.1 GCF_000250735.1 Anaerophaga thermohalophila str. Valhall | reverse complement strand
CAGCCAACAGCTCTCTATACCACGGACTATTGAAAAAGCCGCCCAAAGTGGTTAACTTTAAATCGAAGCACTAAAAACGAGTGTCACCAAATAAAAAATCTGGCAAAATGGAACTTTCGAATCTCTCACAACACCTTTTTTGGGATATAGACAAAAACAAATTAGATAGAGAAAAACATAAAACGCTGATTATTGAAAGAGTAATGAACAGAGGAAATTTAAGGGACTTAAATATCCTGCTTCAAATCTACGGTATGGAAGCCATAAAACGAGAAATAGTAAATGTCGGGTATTTAGATAAAAAAACCCTTAACTGGGCAGCTTTGTTTTTCAATTTAAAAAAATCCGATTTTAAATGTTACACAAAAATACAATCCAACCAGGTACATTGGAACTTCTGATCAAACTGCAATCAGACGAGATATTAAACAATTTTTTCTTGCCGGTGGCACCTCACTTGCCTTACAGATAGGCCACCGTCAATCCGTTGATCTGGATTTATTCACAACAGACGATTTTGATGTCAATTTTCTACTTGAATTTTTGGAAGCTAACTATAACTTCCATTCTGATTTTACGGCCAATAACACGTTAAAAGGTTTTATTGATTCGGTAAAAATAGATTTTATCAGCCATAAATACCCTTTAGTAAACAATATCCGCAATATTGAAAGCATAAAACTCTATTCTATAGAAGATATAGCTGCAATGAAACTAAATGTCATTGCAGGAAACGGGACACGCTCTAAAGATTTTATTGATCTCTATTTTCTTCTAAAAGAATATTCCGTTCAACAATTGCTGAACTTCTATTCAGCAAAATACAAAACAAGAAATACCTTCCATGTTGTAAAGAGTATGGTATATTTTGATGATATATCATTACAAGACTGGCCGGTTATGGTACTTGAAAAAAATCTAAACCTGGAAAAGCTAAAAAAATCAATTGAGAAAAAAGTCAAAGAATGGAAAATGGGGCTATAATTTCAG
>NZ_AHZV01000272.1 GCF_000250735.1 Anaerophaga thermohalophila str. Valhall | reverse complement strand
TGTCTTATATGGTGTATTTTTTGAGTTCTGTGTTTTGTATTAAGGCTTGTTGAGACGCACGGCCGTGCGTCTTTGCTTGCCCCCAAAAAAAGTTTCTGGTTGCGGTTCCGGATTTCGGGTTTTCGGTTCGCTGGCTCCGCCGCTTGCTTGCAAGAATTCGTCAATTGGTTAATTGTTCATTGATAATTGATAATTGATAATTGATAATTGTGGAGATTCTTCGTCGTACCTCCTCAGAATGACAAAAGGGGTCTTCCTGTCATTCAAAAATTTATCACTTCTGCCTTCTGCCTTTCAAACTTCTGCCTGATTCTCTGTGGTGCACTCTCAGCCTCAGCCTCAACCTCAACCTTAACCTCAACCTCAACCTCAACCTCAACCTCAACCTTGGTCTCTATCTCAATTGATCACTTAATAATTGGCCATTGATCATTGATTAATCTCCAAATTCTTCATTCCGCTTCATCAGTGGTTCCGGGAGTACCTATGCTGCGGGCTGCCCGGGCAATGACATGGGCTGCGACGGGCGAGAGGAACACCAGAACACCGAAAACAATGGCCGATTCGAGCAGGACAAACCAGTCGCGGAACAGCAGGTTGACCCCTATCAGCAAAAGCAATAGTCCCAGTGATGATACTTTGGTGACTACGTGCATTCTGGCATAAAGGTTTTTAAAGCGCCATATTCCAATGGAGGCGATAAGTACGACAAGGGAACTGATCAACAGAATAATGCCTACTATTATATCTATCATCGTTCTTTGTTTTGTTTGTACAAATACCTGGCAATGATCATAGAACCAAAGGCCAGTATGAAAGCGATTACCAAAACCACATCAAGGAGCAGTTTTTCGCGGGTATAAATCACATCACATACCATCATCCCGACAATGATAACGCCTATCTGGTCAAGGGCTACCACCCGGTCGGGAAGTGATGGTCCCTTAAACAGCCGGTAGAGCGGAAATATCAGGCTGAACGAAAAAATGTACAACGCGGTCAGCGCCGCGTATTCCAGAAAAATAAATGAGTTTTCCATTGTTACAGGGCTTTAGAGAGTAAACGTTCGATCTTTCCGGTTACTGCCAGGAAGTTGTCCCGGTCGCCGCGGTTGAGCAGATGTACAAGTATGGTGTCGTTTTCTTCATTGATATCAATACTCATTGAGCCGGGTGTCATACTGATAAGGTTGAACAACATTACCACTCTCCAACCCTTTTTCAGTGACGTATGGTATTTGATGAGCATGCCGTTGTCGCCCCGGCTGCCACGAACTATTTGTAACGCGATGGCCAGCCCCGATTCGGTTACTTTATAGGCATAGTAGATGAAGAAATAAATAAAATATAATGGCTTCATTTGTTAGATGTTTAGATATTAGATGTTTAGATATTAGATGTTTAGATATTAGATGTTTAGATTGTTAGAGGTTATGGAATTTATCTTAAATCTAAAAATCTAATATCTAATAATCTAAAAAAAGAACTCTTCAGGCTCCGTTTTCTTCAAATGTAAAGGTATGACCCCAAAGCGAGTCGTACCAGTTACTTCCTAATTTGTGCCTGTCTGAAAAGCAGGAAAAGTTACCTGCTTATCATGTGTCTGTTCAGAAAGTGTCATTTACAAGGCTTGCGAAGTCCGAAAATACGGAGTTTACTCATCGTAAATGAGTAATTTTCGGACGAGCGTAACACAGCAAATGGTACTTTATGGACAGACATTAATAAGTGCGTGTCTAAAAACACGCAAGATTTTTCACAATATGTGTGTCTGTTCAGAAAGTGCCAGTTGCAAGGCTTGCGAAGTCGCCAAAACCGGAGTTTACTAATCGTAAATGAGGATTTTGGCGGCGAGCGTAACACAGCAAATGGTAATTTATGGACAGACACTAATTTAGCACAAAATCAATATACAATTGCGGGCTCATCAGGCTTTCAGCGGCCTGCGTGCAATATTCCACGATTGGGGTGGCAAATACTCCTCCAAGAACTATCACGAGAGCCATTCCTCCCGACGCCCAGGTCATCCATGCTGCGCTTTGTTTTAAGTCAGCCTTGTTGGTTAAGTTTCGTTGTTTTATTTTTTTATTTTCTGGTTCCACTTTCCAGAACACTTCCATCCATATTTTGACCATCGAAAACAATGTAAAAAAGCCCACAAAAAGGGCTGTAAGGGCAATACCCATATATTCGGCTTCAATGCCTGCTTTAATCAGAAGATATTTGCCGATAAATCCGCTTAGTGGTGGCAGCCCGGCCAGGCTGAAGGCCGAAATAAAGAAAAATACTGACCACAGCGGGTGTTCTTTGTAGAAATTACCCAGTGTTTTCAGGCTAAGGGTTCCTTTTCGGCGATGTACGTAACCGGCCACCAGGAAAGCGTTGGTTTTGGATATCATGTTGTGGGCCAGGAAATAGATGGCTCCCCCCAGTCCTGCCACAGTAAACAGGCCAAGACCCATTACTACGTATCCCACCTGGCTGATGATGTGAAACGACAGCACTTTACGGAAATCGAACTGCGATGTAGCGGTAATGACCCCTATCACCATGCTCAGTCCAGCGACCCATAAAATCAATGGCTGCCAGAATTCGCCGTGCTGATGCAAAAAAAGCGTGTAGAACCTGATGAGCGAATATATCCCTACTTTGGTGAGTAACCCGGCAAACAAGGCAGTTACAACGGGTGGAGGGGTATGATACGAGGCGGGCAGCCAGAAGAAGAACGGCACCAATGCCCCTTTTATGGCAAAGCCCACGAATATAAGTATGAATGCAGGATTGATTTCAGGTGGCATGGTATCAAATTCCATCAGTTTGGCTGCAATGTCGGCCATATTAAGAGTACCCAGCTTCCCGTAAAGCAATCCTATGCCTGCCACAAAAAAGAACGATGATATAAGGTTGAGAATAAGATATTTGACCGAACCTTCGAGCTGATTTCGTTCCCCGCCATGGCTCATGAGAATAAAAGAGGCCATGAGCATGACTTCGAACCACACATAAAGGTTAAAGACATCGCCGGCCAGAAAGCTGCCGTTGACACCCATCAGTATACCGAAGGCAAAAAGATAAAACCCGAAACGTTTGCGTTTAACGTCGAGGGCATGCACCGAAAAAGCCATGGTTGCCAGAAAGACAATGGCTGCCACCAACACCATCATGGCACTGAAACGATCGGCCACCAGCGTAATGCCGTACGGCGCCGGCCAATTGCCCATCTGAACTTTCAGCATTCCTTCACTCCCGGTTTTCAGAACAAGGATGACTGAAACTGCTAAATTAAGCGCGGCAGCTCCTACCGCTACATATTCCCGTCCGTGATAGTGGCGGAAAAGAAAAGCAAAGATCATAAATGCCAGCGGCAGAAAAACGGGTAACGATACTATCATTTTTGGTCGGTCTTACTAAGTTGGTCCAAATCGTGGGTTCCTGTCTTTTCAAAATACTTGTATTTCAGGGCAAGGATGTATGCCGAAATGCCAAGACTGATGACGATAGCAGTGAGTACCAGTGCCTGGGGAAGCGGATCGGTCATGCTTTCGAGCGATGCTTTCTCAGCCTGCTCTCCTATAAAGCTGATCCCGCTTCGCTGAATACCTCCCGACAGGAAAATGATAAGGTTGGTTGCATTGCTGAGCACGAATACGCCCAGTATCAGCTTAACAATACTCCGGCGAAGCAGCAGGTAAACACCGCAAGCGTATAATAATCCTATAAATATTGCTATTATGAGTTCCATTTTAACACGTCCATTATGTTGGTTATTATTGAGACTATCATGCCGGTAACCAGAACAAACACACCGGTGTCGAACAACAGCGGCGTTCCTATATGAATGTTGCCCATCGACAGCCAGAGACCCGTAAGTGGCGGATTTCCTGAGAATGTTGGTATAATGGCTGCCAAAAATGCCAGGAGCAATCCCGTCCCGATGATGTAGCGCGGGTTGGTATGCAGCTTTTTCAGGACGGCTTCGGAGCCAAATACTATGGCATACAACAGGAAGCCTGCAGCAGCTATGATACCGGCAATGAAACCACCACCGGGGCGATTGTGTCCCCTTATCAGAAGAAAGATGGCAAATCCCACCATCACATATAAAAACAGGCTGACGATTCGTTCCAGAACCAAATTCTTCATTTGTTTTTTTCCTTTTTTATTTAAATCCAGCCGCAGCAAAGTAAACACACCGGCTGCAGCCAATGCCAGAACGGTGATTTCGCCCAGTGTGTCGAGGGCTCTGAAATCGACCAGTATCACATTAACAATGTTGCGTCCGTGGCCCTCCAGAAAACTGTTTTGTGCAAAAAATCCGGATACGGGCGTCTCTAAATTGATGAACCGTGCTTTCAGTACTACGAGAGTAACCATCACGCCGACACCCGTTGCGATGACGGCATCCCTGATTCTGGTTCTTTTATCGGACAATTTGGCAAAATGGGGCAGATGGTAAATGACCATCACAAAAATGACCATTACAATGGTTTCGACCAGAAACTGGGTGATGGCAAGATCGACAGCCCCGTAGAACATGTAAAATACCGAGATGCCATATCCCAGTACCCCCATGGCCACAATGGCTGAGAGTCGAGAACGGGTAAATACCGCGAAGATGACGGCTAAGAGGGAGAATGCAAGAACCATGACCACGTGCATTCTTACAGGGCCTGCTTCATCGGCAGGAATCCAGGGGCCTTTGAGTCTGATGAGCTGGTATATTACCAGGGCAAACGTGACGGTGAAAAAAGTGATGAGATAATACCTGTGATAGCCATGTTGAATACGATTTGTTTGCCGGCCTGCAAGACTGAGATAATTTTTTATCAAGCGGTTAAAGCGTTCGGGCAGATGGTATTGGTCGGTCCATCGAATGATAATGTTGACCAGGCTTCCGACAGGTTTTCTGAACAGGAAAATAACCACCCCCATGGCTACTGTAAAAATGCTCAACAGTAATACCTGATTAAAGCCATGCCATAAAGACAGATGAACATCTATGGTTTCCGATTGTATGAAGTACATGGCATTCGACATGGTATCTTCCAGCCATCCCGGAAACATACCGAGTACAAGCCCCACAAGTGCCAGAGCAACCGGCCCTGCCAGAAAATTTCCGGGAAGTTCATGTTCGGGATGTTTAAGTGAAACCGGTTGTTTGTATTTTGGTTTTAGAAATATTTCATAGAAAACCCACAATGAAATGGCTACCATTATCATATTGGCTGCTACCCCAAGCGGAATAACCAACCACGATAGTTCGGGCATCTGTATTTTGGCATCGTAGATAAGTTCTTTCCCGATAAAACCAAGCATGGGAGGGAGGCCTGACATGCTCAGGAGGGCAAGTATTCCCGCTATACTGGTGACGGGCATCGATCTCAGAAGTCCGGCCAGTTTGTCGATATCACGTGTCCCCGTATTTTTATCGATGATACCGGCCATCATGAAAAGACCACCCTTATAGAGCCCGTGTACAATAAAGAATATCAGGGCGGCCTGTATGGATGCTGTGCTGTTCATGCCTATCAGCAAAACCATTGTTCCCAGTGCACTGATGGTGGTAAAGGCAAGGATGCGTTTCAGGTCTTTTTGCCCCAGGGAGTAAAAGGCACCCAGAAACATAGTGATGCCGCCGGTAAGTACAAAAACGGTTTTCCAGACAACCGTCCCCCCAAGAATTGGATTGAGCCTGAGAAGAAGAAAAATACCGGCGTTGACCATAGTTGCCGAGTGGAGATAAGCACTTACCGGTGTGGGAGCATTCATGGCCCCCGGCAGCCAGAAATGAAACGGAAATTGTGCCGATTTGGTGGTGACTGCCACGAAGATTAAAAGAAAAACCAGGTAATAATTGGAATGGGCGCCAAATCTGAATCCGCGCGTGTATAATTCACTCAGACTGTATGTTCCTGCCATGTCGCCGATCATGATCACGGCAAACAAAAGGCACAATCCGCCGAAAGCTGTCAGCAAGAGTGCCTGCATAGCTGCCTGACGGGGTTTTTCTTTGTCATGGTCGAATCCAATCAAAAAGAAAGAGGTGATACTGGTAATCTCCCAGAAGATGAATAATGCCATCAGGTTATCGGCAAATACAAGTCCCAGCATGCCCCCCATAAACAAAACCAGGAAGAAGTAGAATTTGGTACGACCTGCATATTTGGCCATGTAAAATGAAGAATAGCCAAGTACAAGTCCGCCAATACCGCTTACCATCATCCCGAAAATCAGGCTGAGACCATCAATACGAAATGAGAAACCCATTTCCGGCAGAAACCCAAACCCTGTATCCACCAGTCTTGAGGTTTCGTCGGGAAGAGTGAAGAAAATAAAAGTGAGCGTGGCAAACAATGCGAAAGGGACAAGCGCCAAAATTCGTCCGGTATAGCTTTTAAACAAGCGGCGAAGGAAGGGAACCATCAGTCCCATTAAGAAAATCAGTCCTGTGAGTACTACTGTCAGTTGTTCCATACGGGAAACTTAATAAATCGTCAAAATTTGACCGGTTTACATAGTTTGTTTTTCTTTCCGGCTGAATGTCCGCATTTGCTGCATTCATATTTGTGAGAGGGTTTCCGGATTTTTTCTTTTTTGCTCTTGCATTTGGTTTTGCCCATAAGAGTGGTGTTGCTGGTTGCTGGTTACTGGTTGCTGGTTGCTGGTTACTGGTTGCTGGTTACTGGTTACTGGTTGCTGGTTGCTGGTTGCTGGTTGCTGGTTACTGGGGCCCCCTAAATCCCCCCAGGGGGGACTTTTAATTTGAAATACA
>NZ_AHZV01000273.1 GCF_000250735.1 Anaerophaga thermohalophila str. Valhall | reverse complement strand
TGTGTTACGCTCGTCCGAAAATTACTCATTTACGATGAGTAAACTCCCTATTTTCAGACTTCGCAAGCCTTTCAACTGGCACTTTCTGAAAAAACACACATATTGTAAAAATTTTTTACGAGTTTATGGACACGCACTATTTAGGAAAAAAATTCATCATCCTTCCTGTTAAAAATAAGAGTGAATGTGGTCAAGATTTTTCACTTACCAAATTTGGATAAGTCAGAACCAAAAATAACTAAAAAGCTTAAGTCATAATTTGTCGGATTAGCTAATTGCTATGCAATTATGGTCTTGCGCAATGGCCGGAAATTTTGGCTTTTGCCGAAATTTTGGCCTTTGCGGGAAGATAGGTTTATGCGAACCAGACTTTTTTGGTTCCGTTTGGGGTAATGACAAAAAGAATAATGGAAAATAAATTTGAAGCAGAAACAGGCGGCTGACTTTTTCAGCCGCCTCTATATTTAATGGTACTACCCTTCAATAGAGCGTTAGATTATTAGATTTAAGTTACAGGATGATTCGTATCCCGTTGAAAATCTGTATTTTATCAAAATAAATCCCTTGAGTATAACCAGCTGAATATAAGATGCTTACAAAATTTTAACGGACTATTGACCCTTATTTTAGTGGTTTAATATTTGTTAAAATATAGTTATAAATGTGG
>NZ_AHZV01000274.1 GCF_000250735.1 Anaerophaga thermohalophila str. Valhall | reverse complement strand
CAGGTTTAGAAGCTGACTCAAAAAATTGATTTTATGCCCTTTAAAATTGCCATAGCAAGTGGGAAAGGTGGTACCGGTAAAACCACAGTTTCTGTCAATCTTCAATATTTTATATCAAAATACCTGACACCTCATGTATTATTGGCTGATTGCGATGTGGAAGAGCCGAACGATCGTATTTTCTTTCCTGATGCACAACTGGTTTCTTCCTCTGAAGTATCTCAGATGGTACCGGAGATCAATTCCGGTAAATGCACCTATTGCCGAAGGTGTGTTGAGTATTGCGAGTTCAATGCAATAGTAGTCATTCCGCCTGTAAAGTATGCTGAAGTGAATCCCTCATTATGCCATTCATGCGGAGCTTGTACCGTTGCATGTCGCGACGGGGCAATTACCGAAAAGCCGGTTCCTGTTGGAGAAATCAATGTCCTTGATACCGGTACAGGCAGGGGGTTGGTAGAGGGGAGCCTTAAAATTGGGTCGGCCATGCAAACCATGATGATTAAGGAGTTGAAGAAATCGATTTCAGCCGGTTATGAGGTGGTGCTTTACGATGCTCCTCCCGGGACCAGTTGCCCTGTGGTGGAAACGGTAGCTGATGTTGATTATGTGATATTGGTTGCCGAACCAACGCCATTCGGGCTGAACGACCTGGTGCTGATGGTGGAATTGTTGATTGATATTGGTAAGCCATTTGGAGTGATTATCAATAAAGCTGGCATTGGCAACAGAGATATATATTCTTTTTTGGAAGAACAGAATATCGACATTTTAGAAGAAATTCCGTTTAATAAGAATTATGCAAGTCTTTATGCATCAGGTGACTTGCTTCGTAATATAGATAATGATACAGCAAATCGTTACTTAAATATTGTACAATTTTTAGAAAGGCGCTTTCTGCAGTATGAAGGAAATAACTATTTTAAGTGGTAAAGGCGGGGCAGGAAAGACCAGTGTGACGGCAGCTATTGCCTCGGTTGCAAAGAGTTCTGTGTTTTGTGATTGCGATGTTGACGCAGCCGATTTGCATCTGATATTTGAACCTGACGTAAAGGAGACGAACACTTTTTACGGTGCCTGGGTGGCTTCAATCGATGAAGACAAATGCACAAATTGCGGAATTTGTGAATCGTATTGCCGGTTTGACGCTATCCATTATAAAGAAGAGGGCGGACTCTATATAAATCCATTTCAGTGTGAAGGATGCCGGCTGTGCGAGAGGGTTTGTCCGGTTGGCGCAATTACCTCTCAAAGGAGTGAAAACAACTTCTGGTATGTTTCCGAAACCCGTTTTGGACCGTTTGTTCATGCTAAAATGGGCCCCGGAGAAGAAAATTCCGGGAAGCTGGTGACCAGGGTGCGTCAGAAAGCCAGGGAGATAGCCACGGATATGAAAGCCGAATTTATCATCAATGATGGCCCTCCCGGAATCGGGTGTTCTGCAATATCGTCGGTTACCGGAGTGGATGCAGTATTATTGGTAGTAGAACCTACCCGGTCGGGACTTCACGATGCAGAACGACTCGCCAACCTGGTCAGGTCTTTTAATATTCCTCTTTTTGCATTTATTAATAAGGATGATATTAATCCTGATGTCTCACAGGATATTAAAAAATATCTTCAACAAAATAATATTGCCTTGCTTGGCGGGTGGTCTTTTGATGAAAACATTATTGAATCGATGATCGATAAAAAAAGCATAGTCGAGTATGCCCCCGAAACTAAAACAGCCGGGACAATAAAAGACGTCTGGCAGGCACTGAAAGAATTTCTTGTTGGTGATGCAGTTCAAGCTTATAAAACCTAAGTTATTGTAAGCAACTAATACCCGGCATTTAAGCAGATTGAGGCTAAGGCTAAGGCTTAGGCTAAGGTTAAGGTTAAGGTTGAGGTTGAGGTTGAGGTTGAGGTTGAGGTTGAGGTTGAGGTTGAAATTGCACCACCGATGACACAGATGAGCACAGATTTTTCAATAGATCAATAAATGATTGGATTTTTAGATTTTTAGATGATAGATTCTTCAATCCGCTCAAAATGACAGTAAGCCTGTTTTGTCATTCTGAGGAGGTACGACGAAGAATCTCCTCCAAAGAGCAATTATTAATTATCAATTTTCAATGACCAATTGACCAATTGACGGAACACGGCACACGAAACACGAAACTTTTTGGGGGGCAGGTAAAGACGCACGGCCGTGCGTCTCAACAAGCCCGCTAACCCGACACGAAACTCAAAACACGGAACCCGAAACCCGGAACCCGAAACCCGAAACCCGGAACCCGAAACCCGAAACCCGAAACACGAAACACGAAACACGAAACACAAAACCCGAAACCCGAAACCCGAAACACAAAACCCGGAACCCGAAACACAAAACACTAAAACTAATCAATTATGGCAAACAAAAGAATTATTGTAATTGGTGGTTCTGCAGCAGGTCCGAAAGCCGCGGCAAAGGCACGTCGGATGGACGAATTTGCAGAGATCACTATGTTTCAGAAAGCACCGGACCTTTCAATGGCATCGTGTGGATTTCCATATTATGTAGGAGGATTTTTTGACGATCGCAATAAGTTACTATGCACGCCAACCGGCGTTGTAAGGGATCCTAAATTTTACTGGAACGCCAAGGGAATTGTGGCAAAAGTAAACACCGAAGTAACGCGCATCGACCGCAAGAAAAAAGTGGTGGAATACACTAATCTGGAAACCGGGGAAAAAGGTACTCAGGAATACGATAAACTGGTTATTACAACCGGGGCAACTCCCAATATGCCTCCGATTCCCGGTGTTGAGCTTGAAGGTATTACTACCTTGCAGTCGATGCAGGATGCCGACTACCTTAGGAAAGTCCGTGACGACGGCCACATAAAGAAGGCGGTAGTGATTGGTGGAGGACTAATTGGCATTGAAACACTTGAAGCCTTACATCTCGCGGGAATTGAGCTGACATTGGTGGAATTATTGCCTCAGCTGTTGACATTCCTCGATTGGAAGATGGCTAAGCTGGTGGAGAATTATCTTAAAACCAAGGCCAATGTGATCACAAAAAACGGAGTGGCCGAGTTTATTGGAGAGAATGGCAAACTCACTGCTGTGAAGCTTCAAAATGGCACTGAAATTCCCTGCCAGTTGGCTGTGGTTGCTATCGGGGTACGTCCCAATGTCAGGCTGGCTAAAGAAGCGGGATTGAACATTGGTAGCCTGGGAGGAATTACCACTAACGAATTTATGCAAACCAACGATCCTGACATTTATGCTGCAGGCGATTGTTGCGAAATTAGAAACATTATTACAGGGAAGAACGTTCTGGCTCCTTACGGTGACCTGGCGAACCTGCAGGGACGTGTAGTCGGTGAAAACATTATTGACGGAAACATTGCCAAATTTCCCGGCACTATCCAAACAGGAATCTGCAAGTTTTTCGATTATGCTGTAGGCATTACCGGCCTTTCTGAAGAAAAAGCCAAAGAAGCCGGCTTTGATTATGAGCGTGTGTTGAACGCCAGCCCGGATAAGCCCGGATTCATGAATGGCCAGTTGCTCATTACCAAGCTGGTGGTTGACAAAAAAAGACCGCAAAATTCTCGGAGCACAATGTTTCGGCCCGGGCGATGTTAGCAAACAGCTTGCTATTTGGGCTACAGCTATTAAAGGAAACCTCACTGTTGACGATATGGTAAATGCTGACCTTCCTTATGCTCCGCCATTTTCGTTGGCCATCGATCATAGTATCGCAACAGCCCATATTATGGAAAACAAACTCAGAGGTATTTTTAACGGTATCTCATCTGTTGAGCTGAAAGAAAAAGTAGACCGTGGTGATGATGTGTTCATCCTTGATGCCCGTGGTGCCGATGAGTATGAACAAATGCGCCTGGGCATTGGAGAAACATTGATCCCCATCGGGAAATTACGTGAGCGACTCCACGAATTGCCGCAGGATAGAAACAAAGAGATCGTCACGCTGTGTAAAATATCTTTGCGCGGTTACGAAGCTGCCGTTTTACTGAAACATCACGGGTATAAAAATGTGAAAATACTTGAAGGCGGTATTGCAGCCTGGCCTTTTGAAAGAGAAAAATAGTACGGAGAGCAACTTTTGAGAATGAGTGAATGAGGGCGTCCGGAACTTTTTCCGGGGGTCCTTGTTTTTTAACTGTTCCTGCTGATTATTTCCAGTTTCTTCCAGTCTTTTATTTCGATGTCTTTCTTCTTTAAATCAATGATTCCTTCTTTTTCAAACTCCTTCAGAAATTTGATGGTACTTTCCGTCGAAATAGCTGCAAAGTCCGAAATATCCTGACGGGTCAAATATTGGAACACTTGTTCCTTCAAAAATGACTCCGATGAAAGATAAAACAGGGCAGAAGCCAGTTTTCCACGCATTTGTTTATACGAGAGGTTGCCGATGATATCGAGTAATTGTTGTTCATTCCGGCAGTTTCTGGAAACTATACGCAGAGCAAAATCCGCATTGGTCTGCAATAAATTGCGAAGGGCATTTTTTTCAATCATGCAGACCCACGAATCTTTAACTGCGAGAGCTGAGTAATTGTAGGTCGCTTCACCAAATACCGAACTGAAAGAGAGAAAATCGCCTGGTGCTGCCAGTCTTATGTTCAGCTGCCGGTTGTGCCCTGTTTGCAGGTATACGCGTACCAGTCCGCTTAACACATAAGTAACATGTGGTGAAAACGCACCTTGTTTAAAAATGGTTTCACCTTTCAGATAATGCACTCTTGTTTTGCTATCGGTCAGTTTTTCTAGTTCTTCCGGATAAAGCCCCCGGAAACATTCTGCCGATTCAAAAATGCTGTTTCCTGTCTTGGTTTGATTATCGGACATATTAGTCTGCCTTAAATTATTAATCAGGTGGTAACCCTGGAAAATCTTCATATTTTAGTTCAATATCCGAGGCTGCAACATTCTCAACAACCTGTTGCGGTGTTTTCCCTCCGGGTATCGCTGTATGACACGCCGGGTGAGAAATACAGAATCTCAGGCTCAGTTGAGCCATTGAAAATTGGTCATGTTTATTGAAGAAAGGTTTGAGATTTTCCAGTTGGATAAGGTATTTTTCCAGTTTTTCGGGGGATAAATTAAATCGTCGATGATCATCTTCTCCGAATTTTGAGTGGCGGGAAAATTTTCCGGACAGAAAACCAAAAAGAATAGGAATGCGCACAATAACACCGGTGCCATACTTCAATGCCATTGGAAAGAGCTTCTTTTCAGCTTCTCTCTCAAGCAGGTTATATCGAACCTGAATGACATCAATCAGGTCATGATGTTCCTCCAAAAAATGAGCTTGATCGGTTTCCCTGAATGACTGCACACTCCATCCGGCATGTTTAATTTTTCCCTGCTGTTTGAGCTTTTCCAGAGCTTCCCAGGGTTCATCCTTTTCGAGAAGTGAGGAATCGGGACTATGAAGCTGCAGAATATCAAGAGCATCTACTCCCAGTCGACGAATGCTTTGTTCCGCAGCAAAAATTAAATGCTTTTTTGAATAGTCTGGATTTCCCGGCGTTGTCTTGTGTTTTTTCCCCAGATATGGATAGAAATTGTTCCCTGCCTTTGTTGCGATAATTACATTGTCCTTGTTTCCTCTTTCCTTTAATACTTCATGAATAAGTTCCTCGGAATGACCTGAACCGTAAGTATCTGCAGTATCAATAAATGTTACCCCGCTGTCAAGAGCCTGATGCAGTGCTGCCTTCGATTTTGTGTCGTCTGTTTTTCCCCAGTCACGGCCGCTTATCCCCCAGGCACCAAAGCCTATGGTTGAAATCAATGGTCCGTTTTTACCAAGTTTTGTGTACTTCATGTTTTTGTCTTTTTGAATAGTGACTGTTCATAAAGTACCATTTGCTGCGTTACGCTTGTCCGAAAATTACTCATTTAAGATGAGTAAACTCCGTATTTTCGGACTTCACAAGCCTTGCAACTGGCACTTTCTGAACAGACCCACATATTGTGAAAATTTTTTTGTGAGTTTATAGACATGCACTTAATAGTGAGTCTGGTACTCAAAGAATAAAACCGGCTAAGAGTTATTCTGTAAATATAAGAATTCATTCGTGGCTTACGGACTGTCAGATGTCATAAAAAATGTTGAAAAATTTCAGATTAATGACCAGATTCTCCCAACCTGGTTTTGTTGCCCCCTTTGGAACCGTCACCTAATTTTGCACGGTCAAAACCAATCATTGAGTCTGCTCCCAAATTAGTGCTTTAGGAGTATACTCATTATTGTTAACAACAAAAACTGAAAATATGAAGATGTTACAAACAGGTCTGCAGGAAATTGAGAGTGCAGATGAGCTACAAAAGATCATTTCGGAGAACGAGAAGGTAATGGTATGTTGCGGACGGATGGGTCCGATGTGTATTCCGGTTTACGAGGCAATGGAAGAGCTTGAAAACGAGCGGAATGATGTAAAATTTTACACCATGGCCTTTGATAACCCCGAGGCGCATGTTATTCGCAATGCTCCCGAAACACAGGGATTTATGGGGTTGCCTTTTACCATGTATTACAAGAACGGGAAAGTAGCTCACGCAACCAGCAGTATTCAAAGCATGGAACAAATAACAGATGTTCTGGATAATCATTTGAGTTAGTGTTTATTCGGTTTTACAGAGAAAACTGGTAGGGAAAATTAATTCTGAAGCTACAATGGACGATACTTTTGATGTAATGATAATTGGTGCCGGAGCTGCCGGTTTAACCGCCGGAATTTATGCTTCACGCGCCCGTTTGTCAACGCTCATTTTAAACGAGGGAGCTGTGGGGGGCCAGATGGTGCTGACCAACGAAGTTGCCAATTATCCGGGAGTGGAAACTACCAACGGGTATGTTCTGGCCAATACCATGAAAAAGCAGGCAAAATCTTTTGGGTGTAAAATAAAATCCAATGTAAAGATTATAAGATATAAACTGGATGGAAATGTAAAGGAAGTAGAGCTTGAAGACGGGCGTTTGTTCAAAGCAAAGTCAGTTATTCTTACCCCGGGAGGCAGACCCCGGTCTTTAAATGTTCCCGGAGAAGATACATTTAAAGGAACCGGCATTTCTTATTGTGCCACTTGTGATGGTGATTTTTTCAGGGATAAAGAAATTGCCGTAATCGGAGGGGGGAACTCAGCTTTGGAAGAAGCTGTTACGCTGACCAATTACGCATCAAAAGTAACAGTGGTTCATCAGTTTGATCATTTCCAGGCTTTTGAGCATGCAGTGGAAGAAGCCCGGAAAAATCCGAAAATAGAATTTGTAATGGAGTCGGAACCCCGTGCTTTTAGCGGAAATGGTCATCTCCAAAAGCTGACGATTGAACACCTTCCAACAGGGGAACATAAAGATCTCAATGTAGAAGGCACCTTTATTTTTATTGGTTACCTTCCGAATACTGATGCCCTTCAGGGACTTGTGGCACTAAATGAGCGTAATGAAATTATTGTAGACAAAGATATGAAAACAAATGTTCCCGGTGTTTTTGCCGCCGGTGATTGCATCAATAAGCGATATCGACAGATAACGACAGCCACTGCCGATGGAACTATAGCAGCGTTGAGTGCTTCCGAATACCTGAGACAGACATAGTTTTTTGCAAACTTCAAAAACCCAGGGATGATTGAAGCCCGGAACAGCACTTCGCTGTCCGGGCTTTTTAATGAGAGCCCGTC
>NZ_AHZV01000275.1 GCF_000250735.1 Anaerophaga thermohalophila str. Valhall | reverse complement strand
GCCCGACAGTTTTTTCCTTTACCTTCGGTACAAATAGTCACCGTCGGTCGCTCTTGGTTATATACGTGAACTCATTTCTATAAAAACAACCTTCTATCAACAATCTGCATAAATGCAGTTGCATCTCCTTTTTCATTTTTTTATAGTGCGGGCCGTGGACTAAATAAAACAGTCTTCACTGAGAAGCTGCAAGTGTCTGATCACAGTTCCGCTAACTGATGATTGTTTTTAAGAAAATGAATTCTATTTAACAATACCTTTCTCATAAGGCACTTTGTGTTTTAACACATATTTTATTCGGCTTAGTAATTTCTTTGCAATTTTTACTATGGCCTTGTTAGAATCCAGCCGTTGACGAAGTTCTCCATAACGCATCATTAAAGCTGGATCTTGTCTTATTGCTATCCACGCACTTTCAATTAACATATTTCGTAACTGCCTATTGCTGCGTGGCGTAATGTTTCCAACTCTCTCGTGCTCTCCACTTGAATTAGTACTGGGTACTAACCCTACAAATGAGCACAATTTGTCTATATTTGAAAATCTTTCAATACTTTCTATCTCTGTAATTATGGTCAAACTCGTAATTAGAGCAACTCCGGGAACTGTTCTCAGCAAGGAAATAGTTTGAGAATATTCCCCTTCTTTCTCTAACTTACGTAAACGTCTGTTTATTTGCAATAATTCACCTCTTAAATGCTCAACTGTTTCTATGATACTTTTAAGGGTATAATTACTGTGTTCTGTTTCCAGATTTAATGATCTTAACCAATTGCTATATCGTTTGGACCAATGTTTTGAACCTTTTTCCAACTCAATGGGTATTATTAATCCATGATAGTATAAAAGGGATTTTGTCCTGGATTTATACCTGTTAATTTCTTTAACCAGGGTTCTTCTATACCTCACTAAGTTTCTTAATCCTTCTATCTTCTTACTTGGCACACAAATAGCTTTTAGTTCATCGTTTTGTAAAGATCGTGCTATTTTTCGACTATCACGCCCATCTTCTTTCTGTTTTTTCTCTTTATCTGTGGTCGGAATATCTGCGGGGTTTACTACAATATTATTTATATTATAGCGGTGCAACTCCCTATGGGCAGAGAACCCACAAAATCCTGCTTCATAAGCGGAAAAATAATTCCCACCAGGATAATTTAAGTTCAGGTAATCACTTAACTTCTTTGCTGAGGGGTCTTGCGAAAATGTTTTGCATACAACCCCGTTAGCCATTACTGTAATCCGCCAGCTTTTTAAATGAGCATCTATCCCAACATAAATGTTCTTTCCTTTGAAATCTAATTTGTAATTTTGTTTTTGCATAAGTTTCTGATTTTTGTTTTCGCCCGCTAATTTAAATATTAGTGGGCTGAAACTTATGCACTAACCAATTACAAACATAAGGGCTAAA
>NZ_AHZV01000276.1 GCF_000250735.1 Anaerophaga thermohalophila str. Valhall | reverse complement strand
AGTTTATAGACGAGCTCTAATTAGTGTCTGTCCATAAAGTACCATTTGCTGTGTTACGCTCGCCGCCAAAAACTCATTTACGAAAAGTAAACTCCGTATTTTCGGGCTTCACAAGCCGTGCAACTGGCACTTTCTGAACAGACACTCAAATTGTAAAAATTTTTTGGTACTTTATAGACAACAGTCCGTTAAACTTTTACAATACGTTGCAAACCAATTGCTTGCATCTAAAGAGGTTTGTTTGTTAAAATGCAGTATATCAAGATTATATGAATCATCTTATATCTAAAAATCTAACGATCTATTGATAGAAACACACTACTTAAATGTATGCGTATGTCACTCAACAGAAAAGAATTTTTAAAAACCTTGTGCTTGTCCGGCGCATGCATTGGATGTTTGTCTGCACGAGGAAGAACAACGCATGCTGATGAACTGTCCAATGGGGGCGATCAGAAACAACCATTGCATCAGGCCTGGCTTGGAATATTGCTTTCCGCCATGAGCGCAGATGTTGATCATGAAAAGGCCAGGTCTTTGATGAAGCGTTGTTCTTCCGCGCACTTTGATGATTTGAAAATGAACGAATTGCTATCTCCATACAAAGGTAAAACGGATGCGTTCATTAGATTTCTTGAAGATGAGTGGGGATGGATTATTAATTTTGATGAGACTTCAAACGTGTTGATTGCTGACGAAAATAAAGATATTTGTGTGTGTCCCGTTTCAGGATATGAGAAGGGAGTTGATTCATCAGTTTTGTGTTATTGTTCTGAAGGTTTTGCGGAGAGAATGTTTTCAATAGTTTGGGGAAAACCTGTTTCGGCCAGGGTTGTTTCATCCATCCGCAGAAGTGATGAGCGTTGTTGTTACGAAGTAGTTCTGACATGAGCATAGTTGGCAAAATTTCTTATTGCTGTCGCATATTCCTTTGGAAAAATGTAGTATACGACAAAAGTTCCTTTGAAAAAATGTGTTACCTGGCAAAAGTTCCTTTGAAAAAGTGTAAGATTTGACATTTTTTCGTTCGAAAAAATGTATATTTACATCAATATCTTCAATAAAAATTGGTGTTAATTAGACTCAGATTATGGAAAGAATAGCAATGCAGGAACTTGTCGAATGGAAAAACCGTCCCGGACGAAAACCTCTTGTTTTAAGAGGGGCCCGGCAGGTCGGCAAAACCTGGCTGATAAAAGAATTTGGAAGACGGGAATATAACCGTGTGGCCTATGTGAATTTTGAACGATCAAAGGAATTGCAAACGCTTTTTAAAGAAAATTTTGATGTAAGGCGTATTTTAACTGCTCTACAAATTGAAACGGGTGTTAGAATTACTGCATCCGATACTTTAATTGTATTTGATGAAGTGCAGGAAGCAGAAGGAGCTTTAACCGCTTTAAAGTATTTTTATGAGAATTATCCGGAATATCATGTGATTGCAGCCGGTTCATTGCTGGGTGTTTCGTTGCATAGGGATACATCTTTCCCGGTGGGGAAGGTGGAGTTTTGTAATCTTTATCCACTGAATTTCGCTGAGTTTTTAAAGGCTGCAAAACAATTTGAATTATTGGACTTATTGAATAACAAAGACTGGGATCTGATCCGGACTTTTAAAGACAGGTATATTCAACTTTTAAAACAGTATTACTTTGTAGGAGGAATGCCTGAAGTAGTTAGTTGCTTTGTTGAGAATAACGATTTTAATGAAGTAAGAACCTTTCAAAAGAATATACTGACTGCTTATGAATTTGATTTTTCGAAGCATGCACCAAATGAGGTAGTGCCACGAATAAGAATGCTGTGGAATTCAATTCCTAAACAGTTGGCAAAAGAGAATAAAAAATTTATTTACGGAGCCATAAGGTCAGGTGCAAGAGCCAGGGATTATGAGTTGGCATTATCATGGCTGATAGATAGCGGTTTAGTACACAAAGTTTGCCGGGTATCGAAACCTGGAATGCCACTGAAGGCTTATGCAGAAGCCAATGTTTTTAAACTGTTTGTAACTGATGTTGGATTACTCGGTGCAATGGTGGATATAGACAAAAAAAGCATACTTGAGGGAAACAGGATTTTTGAGGAATTTAAAGGCGCTCTTACTGAACAGTATGTTCTACAGGAGATTTTGACTTTTCAGGATCTTTTTGTTTATTATTGGTCTACAGAAAAATCCATGGCCGAAATAGATTTTGTTATCCAGCACCAGGGGGAGGTGTTTCCAATAGAAGTGAAAGCGGAAGAAAATCTCCGTGCAAAAAGTTTACGATCTTTTTATCAAAGATTTCATCCACGGTTGGCTCTTCGTTTTTCCATGTCTGATTTCAGGGAGGAAGACTGGCTTACAAATGTACCGCTTTATGCAGTATATCATTTTATGAACTCTATAAACAAACAATAAAGTGCTAATAACAATAGTCAAGTTAAAAAAAAACTAAACGTAGAGACGCACTGACGCAAAGTTTTAGAATAAAGCCTTTGCGTCAGCGTTTAGACTTTTTAATTGATAATTAAACCAGGAGAAACTATGAAAAACCGCTTCTTTTTATTAATCACAATCATCGCCGGATTATTTTTTGTATCCTGCAACGACAAGACAGTTCAACCCGATGTGGAGCCATTTCCGCTGTCATCCGTGCGTTTGCTTGAGAGTCCTTTCAAACATGCCGAAGCATTGAACGAACAATATGTAATGGCTCACGATCCCGACCGTTTGTTGGCACCATATCTCATAGATGCCGGTTTGGAACCCAAAGCTCCGGGTTATGGAAACTGGGAAGGTTCCGGTCTGAATGGCCACATTGGCGGTCATTACCTGACGTCTTTGTCGCTGATGATTGCTTCTACCGGTAATGATGAAGCCCGCAAACGATTGAATTACATGATTGACGAATTGGCCCGTTGCCAGGAAGCCAATGGCAATGGTTATGTTGGTGGCATTCCCGGTGGTCAGTCCATGTGGGCCGAAATTGCCAAAGGAAACATTGATGCCGGTAACTTTTCGCTTAACGGCAAGTGGGTGCCTTTGTACAATATTCATAAACTCTATGCCGGATTGCGTGACGCATGGCTATATGCCGGAAATGAAAAGGCCAGAGATATGTTGATCAAACTAACCGACTGGTGCATTGATCTGACAGCTGATCTTTCCGATGATCAGATTCAGGAAATGTTGGTATCCGAACATGGCGGACTGAATGAAGTGTTTGCCGATGTGTATGATATAACCGGAGATGAGAAGTATCTGGAGCTGGCTCGCAGGTTCTCGCATCGTGAAATACTTGATCCGCTTCTGCAACACGAAGATAAGCTTACCGGGCTTCATGCCAACACACAGATTCCAAAGGTGGTTGGTTACATGCGGATTGCCGAATTGACCCATGATTCTGCGTGGATTGATGCATCTGATTTTTTCTTGGAATACCGTGGTAAATAACCGTACAATCACCATCGGTGGCAATTCAACGCATGAGCATTTCCATCCGGTTGATGATTTCTCTTCGATGGTTGAATCCCGTCAGGGACCGGAAACCTGTAATACTTACAACATGCTTAAGTTGTCGAAGCATCTGTTTTTGTACAAGAACGATCTTAAGTATATCGATTATTACGAACAGGCTTTATATAACCATATTCTCTCAACACAGCATCCAGAACATGGCGGACTGGTCTATTTTACTTCTATGCGCCCGCGTCACTACAGGGTTTATTCCAATCCTGAAAAGACCTTCTGGTGTTGCGTTGGCTCCGGAATTGAGAATCACGAAAAATATGGCGAATTGATTTATGCTCATGATAATGATGACGTTTTTGTCAATCTTTTTATTCCTTCCGAACTGAACTGGAAAGAGAAAGGCCTGAAACTGGTTCAGAAAACCGACTTCCCGGATATTGAAAAGACCACACTTCGTTTGCAACTTGACCAGCCTGATGAGTTTGTTGTCGGCATCCGTTGTCCTGCCTGGACTAAACCCGGAGAAATGAAAGTCACCGTTAACGGCAATTCTGTCAGCGGAGAGGCTGTTCCCGGCCAGTATTTCCCTGTTAACAGAAAATGGGAAGACGGCGATATTATTGAAGTTCAGCTGCCTATGCATACTTATGGAAAGTACTTACCCGATGAAAGCCCATATCTTTCATTGATGCATGGTCCTTTTGTTTTGGGGGCCGCCACCGATTCCACCCATCTGGAAGGATTGATTGCCGATGATAGTCGCATGGGACATATTGCCCACGGGCAGCTTTATCCACTGGATCAGGCCCCCATGTTGAAGATTGACGGTGAAAGCTGGGAAGAGGAGGTGATTCCTGTTGAGGATGAGCCAATGACTTTTAAAGCGCCCGGTTTAATTGTTCCCGATTCGGAAGATGATCTGGTATTGAAACCATTTTTCAGGATTCATGATGCCCGATATATTGTGTATTGGCGAACCGGCAGCAGTGATGAAATTGATTCTATCCGAAGTGCTATGTCTGAGCGCGATAGTGTATTACTTGCATTAGAAAAACGAACCATCGATGAGGTTGCTACCGGCGAGCAACAACCCGAATCGGAACATAACTTCAGGGGTGAAGCCACAGAAAGCGGTGTGCACATGGATCGTCACTGGAGACATGCTTCGCAATGGTTTGCTTATGATTTGAAAGATCCGGAAAAAGAAGCACAGGTCTTGAGAGTGACCTATTTCGGCGGGGATAGCGATCGTCATTTTGATATTCTCATTAACGATCAGAAAATCGAAGAAGTGAATCTTGATGGCTTTCAAGGGGATGGCTTCGTTGATGTTGACTATCAAATTCCGGAATCTATTATCCAGGAAGCTACCGACGGAGTTTTAACTGTTAAATTCAGTGCGCATGATGGTTCTCTTACCGGTGGAATTTATCATGTAAGATTGATGCGTAAATAGGAGCGGTGGTGTCTATGAGGAGGCACTAATCTTAATTGTGACAGGTTTTTTCTGCACTCAGGAAACGAAGTTATCGGTGACTGATCCCCGAAATCAAAATCACAATACAGAAAAAAATCTTTAAAACAAAAATTCGCAAAAGCCGTTTCGCTTCTTTTAAAAAGTTTTAAATTTGGTGTTTTAATTTTTTACCTGCGTTATTTATGGGTTTAGTCTAAAGAGCATCTTTGCGGCCATACTCATTCGCAAAAAACTGAAAAAACTGATCTATGAAGCGATTTGGCGTTGTCACTGTAACAACAGTCTTGTGTGTTTCTTTTGCTGCCGCCGGGCTGCTTAAAGCTCAAATTTCGGCATCAACAGCAAAAGCTCCCGTCGATTATGTGAATCCCCTGATGGGAACCGACTCGAAGTTTAGTCTTTCCAACGGGAATACTTATCCGGCCATTGCTCTGCCATGGGGCATGAATTTCTGGACCCCGCAAACTGCCAAAATGGGCGATGGATGGCAATATGCCTATGATGCCGATAAGATCCGCGGTTTCAAGCAAACACACCAGCCCAGTCCGTGGATGAACGATTATGGTAATTTTTCTCTGATGCCGGTTACCGGCCGGTTAAAGTTTACAGAAGAGGAGCGGGCCAGCTGGTTTTCGCATAAGGCAGAGATTGCCAAACCTCACTATTACCGTGTTTACCTGGCAGAATATGATGTTACAACAGAACTGACTACCACAGAACGAGCTGCTCGATTTCGCTTTACTTTCCCCGAAAACGACAGTTCTTTTGTGGTGATTGATGGTTTTGATCAGGGGTCGTACATCAAAATCGTGCCGGACGAGAATAAAATTATTGGTTATTCAACCCGGAACAGTGGGGGAGTGCCCGACAATTTCCGTAATTATTTCATCGTGGAATTCGATAAACCGTTTGAACAAACTCTGGTATGGAATAAGGACAGTTTGATTAATGACAAAATCGAATTGACGGCCGATCATGCCGGAGTTGTTATTGGTTTTTCTACCCAAAAGGGGGAGGTGGTCAATGCCCGTGTGGCCTCTTCTTTTATCAGTCACGAGCAGGCAGCCCGCAATTTGGAGGAGATTGGAGCCGATGACTTTGAAACGGTAAGGGCTAAAGGTCGCGACATCTGGAACAGGGAGTTGGGCCGTATGATTGTGAAAGGCGGATCGCTTGACCAAACGCGCATCTTTTACTCTACCCTTTATCGGACGTTGCTCTTTCCCCGGAAATTTTATGAATATGATGAAGATGGCAATATTGTGCATTACAGTCCATACAACGGAGAAGTGCTGCCGGGATATATGTTCACCGACAACGGTTTCTGGGATACATTCAGAGCTGTTTTTCCGTTTTTTAATCTGATGTATCCATCATTGAATGAGAAGATACAGGCCGGACTGGTAAATGCCTATAAAGAGAGTGGCTTTCTGCCCGAATGGGCCAGTCCGGGGCATCGTTCCGTGATGATTGGTAATAATTCGGCAACCATCGTAGCAGATGCTTATCTGAAAGGTCTCCGGGGTTATGATATGGAAACGCTTTATGAGGCTGTTTTACACGGCACCGAAAATGTACATCCCGAAGTGGAAGCGACCGGGCGTCTGGGGCATGAATATTATAATGAATTGGGATATGTTCCTTATGATGTCGGTATCAACGAAAGTGCTGCGCGCACACTGGAATATGCCTTTGCCGACTGGACGATCTGGAAGCTTGCAAAAGAACTGGATCGGCCCAAAAAAGAAATTAAACGTTTCAGAAAGCGAAGCCAGAACTACCGCAATTTGTTCGATCCAGAGACCAATCTGATGCGTGGAAAAAATGAGGATGGTTCTTTTCAGGAACCGTTCAATCCGCTGAAGTGGGGCGATGCCTTTACTGAAGGCAACAGCTGGCACTACACCTGGTCGGTATTTCATGATGTTCAGGGGCTGATTCATCTGATGGGGGGAGAAGATACTTTTGTTTCGATGCTTGATTCTGTATTTGCTATGCCCCCCGATTTTGACGACAGCTATTATGGCTTTCCTATTCATGAAATCCGGGAAATGCAGATTGTAAATATGGGACAATACGCACATGGCAATCAACCGATCCAGCATATGATCTATCTGTACAATTATGCCGGTCAACCCTGGAAAGCCCAATATTGGGTCAGAGAAGTAATGGATCGTTTATATACACCCAACCCGGATGGTTATTGCGGTGACGAAGACAACGGCCAGACTTCTGCCTGGTCGTTTTTAGCTCCATGGGATTTTATCCCGTTACCCCCGGAAGCGACCAATATGTGCTGGGATCACCTTTGTTTCCCCAGATGGAGGTTGAACTGGAAAACGGCAATAAAATTACCATTGAAGCGTTCGGCAACACCGACGAAACCCGCTACATTGACAAAATGTATATCGACGGTAAACCCTGGAACAAAAATTATGTCAATTATTTTGACCTGATGGACGGCGCCCATCTGGAATTTAAAATGAGCGAAGAACCCAATAAATCAAGAGGTATTGATGAGGAAGCTTATCCGTATTCGTTCTCTTCTGAAAATTAATTTGTAATCAATATGGTTTCCTGAGAAAATAAATATATAGTTACACAGAGATAACGGAGCTCATCACAGAGAGACACAGAGAAAAAGAGACTTTTTGGACACCCTCCTGCTTAGTTTTCATTTCAAATGTGCGACAAGTTTTTTTTAGTACTGATTACAAGTATGTTAAAGTTGTTTTCAAATATTTTTAACAGACACTGGTGTCCCTATGTATAAATTCGGATTGACCTGGGGATGCTTTCAAAATTCAAAATCTATGAAAAGAATCTTACTTTACACCGGACTTTTTTTGTTTCTGGCAAGTTGTCAGACATCACAGGAAAAAATCCCTGTTCATGCCTGGATGGGGGGCCCCGGTGAAGCCACAGACGAAGAGATTGCTGAAAATTTTGCCGATCTTAAAGAAAAAGGTATTGATGCCCTGATGTATAACGGAGGTCACGATCCGTCTACTTATGAGCGTGTCGGGAAACTGGCGCATGAAGCCGGTCTGGAATTTCATGCCTGGATTCCAACAATGGTTCAGGGTTATTCCGAAAAACTGGATTCATCCTGGTATGCTGTCAACGGAGAAGGAAAGTCGGCATTGACCGATCCGGCCTATGTGCCCTACTACACCTTTTTATGTCCTAACCGGGAAGGTGTATATAATTTCCTGGAAGAGTTGTATGTGAATGTTGCGCGCGTTAAGGACATTGATGGTATTCATCTCGATTATATTCGTTTTCCGGATGTGATATTGGCCCGTGGCCTTTGGGATAAGTACGATCTGGTGATGGATCGTGAATATCCGCAGTTTGATTACTGCTATTGCGATTCCTGTGTTGCCGATTTTGAGGATCAGACCGGAATCAATATTCTTGAGAAAGAAGACCCTTCGAAGGTGGAAGAATGGAAACAGTTTCGGTATGATTTGGTTACCAATGTTGTTAATCGACTGGCTGATGCAGTTCATAAGGAAGGCAAAGAGATTTCGGCTGCTGTTTTTCCGGGGCCTCATTCAGTGGCCAAAAAGATTGTCCGCCAGGAGTGGGACAAGTGGAACCTGGATGCTTTTTATCCCATGAATTACAACGATTTTTATCTTGAAGATACCGATTGGATTGGGGCTGTAACAAAGGAAGGCGTGGAGGCCATTAAAGGCCGGGGTGATCTATACAGCGGCTTGTTTATTTGTCCCGATCCCTCGAAAAAAAGTGATGAACCCGATCCGGAAAATCACGGTCTCACACCCGATCAGCTGAATGCAGCAATAAAAGCCTCAATGGAAAACGGAGCATCCGGTGTATGTCTGTTTACACCAGGTCGCATGACCGATAAGCATTGGAAAGTGTTTTCTGAAGCTATATATAACTATTACCATACAGGGGAAGAGGAACAATAGTACCATTACATAATTTTGGATTTCGATTTAATTAGTGTCTGTCCGGAAAGTACCATTTGCTGTGTTACGCTTGCCGCCAAAATCCTCATTTACGATTAGTAAACTCCGGTTTTGGCGGCTTCGCAAGCCTTGCAACTGGCACTTTCTGAACAGACACATGACCAGAAACAAGTTTTGCGTAATTTATAGACAAGCACTAATTAGCACCTGATATTGTATCTTGTGCCTGGAATGTCGAAATAATTCGCCTTTCGGGAAACTCTCATTCATCATCTTTGCATAAGCGTCTGCACCCTTAGCATAAGCGTCCGGCACTTTAGCATAAGCGTCC
>NZ_AHZV01000277.1 GCF_000250735.1 Anaerophaga thermohalophila str. Valhall | reverse complement strand
CCCACATTGCAGCCTACGGCCCGTTAAACTGCTGATTAACAAATGTGTATTTTTTAATTTTTTCGCTGGGGTGCCACACAGATTTTTTACGAGGCAAAGGGATTTGATGATAATTTAGCTTTTGGTAAATTATCTCAGCTGCATGGGATGGTTGGCTGCATTGTCGGATTTGTATGGTAGACCATTTTTGTTTTGAACCGTTGTCGTTACCCGCTTTTGGGTATTCATGATGCGTACAATTTCTCGCCATTGATGGTTTATTCCTTTTAGCTTTAACTGATAGCGGATAGTTGATACCAGCCAGTACGCTAAAAGGCCAAGGTGTAGATGGGCCATAGAAGCCTCATCCGTTTTGTGAAATATTGGCCGCAGATCAATATCGGTTTTCAGTACCCGAAAGGTGTTTTCTATTTCTCTGAGAGCATTATAGATTGTCCATAATGTCTTCTCATGGGTGGTATCAAGCGATGTTCGCAGAAAATAAACGCCGGCCTTTCCGGTTTTCTTTTGGCCATGTATTTCTTTGTATGTCAGATCGGTTGCTGTTCCTTTATTGTCATGGGTTACTGTTATTTCATAATATTGGTGGATTGATGGATATCTTTCTTTTAATCGCCCTATGCGTTCCCATACTTTATCCAGCTTTTTTAGTGCCACCTTTAGAAGTAATTCCTCTCCGGATAGCCAGAAGCCCTTCTTCAAAGCGTTGTGAGAACTTTGAGTTCATGCTGTTTTCTTTGAGGGCTTTTGTTTGACTTTTGACCCACAGGTATGTATCGTTATCGTCTTCTGCCTGAACATGTAGAAGTTCGATTGGATGCCCCTTCTTGTCTTTTATAGTTGTCGGCTTTTCATCGGGATTGGCAACCCGATAATTTTTCAAATTGGAGCGGGAGACACACAGATAATCCAGATTCTCCTGTTTGA
>NZ_AHZV01000278.1 GCF_000250735.1 Anaerophaga thermohalophila str. Valhall | reverse complement strand
ACGACATTCTTTTGAATAGTGAAATGTTGACAATTAAGGTACTACCCTTATTTTAGTGGTTAATATTTGTTGAAATATAGTTATAAATGTGGTTGAAATATTGTTGAAAAAAAATACAACATATAAACTACGTTAAACTATATTTTAACTACATATAAACAAATTGCAAGTTGCCATTAAATTCGTGGTAGAACCACAATTAACATTTACACAATACTCCGTTAAATTTTGCAATACGCTGTAATTCAATTGCTTGTATCTAAAAAGGTTTGTTTATTAAAATGCAGTATATTAATGTTGAAAAAATCATCTTACATCTTATATCTAAAAATCTCACGATCTATTGATTTACAGGTGCAAACATTTTAAAGAATTGCATGAAAAACCTTGCCCCTTAAATGGAACTATGCGATGTAAGCAATTTATTATTAATTATTTAATTTTTATTCAGCAAGCCCTAATTAGTGCTTGTCCATAAACTCGAAAAGATTTTTACCATATGTGTGCCTGTTCAGGAAGTGCCGGTTGCAAGACTTGCGAAGCCGCCCAAAACGCATTTTACTTTTCGTAAATGAGTATTTTGGCGGCAAGCGTAACACAAGCAAATGGGACTTTATGGACAGACACTATTTAATTCAGTATTTCAATATTCTAATTTGACTTGTACTTTTATTGTTGAGCCATGTACGGACTATCTTGCGTGTGTCTCGGTTGTCTGTCCCTCCGCTGATATATTCTTCGAGCTGGGCAGGATGTGTAATGGTATCCTCCTGATTCAGCCATCCATAACCGCGTAAAACGTTTTTTTCAACCCAAACAAAAGATTTTTCTCCGGAATGACGTCCTTTATCAAAAACAATAAAGTTTGAGGATGAAAAACTCAGTTTTTTGAGCATTTTTGAAACACGGGCGTTATAATCAGCAGGTTTTTCGTTTCCTATGCAGGCTCCGTTACATTGGTTTACCTGATAGCTAAAACAGGGGCCTTTGTTATCTTCGAGCCCGGCCAACTGGCGGCAAAGATTATACTCTTCGACCCACGAAGACAGGGTTTGAATTGCTTTCTCCCTGGTGGAAAATGCGTCAAGGGGTTGACTGATGCTTTGTTTTATCCGGTCGATAAAGAACCGTTCATAACCGCGCTGATCAACAAAGTGGTAAATGCCCCAATTAAAACGAGAATGTCGACCTGCCTTATTAAAAAGGGGGCGCTGTTGCTTAATCTCATCCGCTTCGCGAAGCAATGCCACTAGTTCGCTTCCGGTTAGTTCATAGCTTACATCGGTCAGATTCTCTTTTAGCCTCAATGCACGCTTATTCCTGGCTGAGAGATGTGAATATATCCTTTTCTTAATATTTCGACTTTTACCGATATAGATGACCCGTTTTTCGGAATTATGAAAATAATATACGCCTGGCTCCTCCGGAAGTGCACGTAGTTTTTTAAGATCAAGCGCCGGATTTAAACCTTTGATATCAAAATCTTCCTTCGGATAAATAAAACCTCCGTTTTTAGCTATCAGATGCTTTAGAAGAAGTGCGGTGGCATGAGCATCACCGCCTGCCCGGTGCCGGTTGGAAAGCGGAATATTCAGTTCATTACACAGTTGCCCGAGACTGTAAGAAGAATGTCCAGGAATGACTTTACGGGAGAGTGCCACAGTGCATATCACCTCTCGGACATAATCATATCCAAGACTTTCAAATTCTTTTTTAATAAAATTGTAATCGAATGAAGCATTGTGGGCTACAAAGGTAGTGTCTTCAGTTATCTCAACAATGCGCCGTGCAATTTCATAAAATTTGGGCGCATCTTCCACCATTTTATTTGTGATACCTGTGAGCCGGCTGATATAAGGTGGAATGCGAGATTCGGGATTTACAAGTGATATAAATTCATCAACAATTTTTTCTCCTTCCATTATGAAAATGGCTATTTCGGTAATTCGGCCTTGTCCGGCTTTACCTCCTGTAGTTTCTATATCGACAACCGAATACCTGGGCACTTTTCTTATCATGACTACAAAATTATTCAAATTCTTCAACGTTCATTACTCTTATCCCTGAAATCACAAAATCCAAAGTCCGGCCTGATTATAGAATTAGTTGATTATGCAATTGGCATAGCAGGACATTTCTCAAGGCTTTGTTCACTGTTATTCAGTAACATTCATATTAAATGAGAAAATAGCAATTAAAAAAGCATTCTAAGCTTGCAAACATTGGATGTTTAAGCTACTTTTGTAACAGAATGTTCATTGAAATAAAACGAGCATGGCAAAGGTTGCCACAATAGATTATCATATTCTTAGATATAAGATTTAAGATGAAATGAACAATAAGAATATGTATAAATGCTTGTATGCGAGTTCCATTAGGCTTTAAAAATCGAATTTTATACTATATGGAATATGTAAGGGTGTAAAGTTTGTCATAGCGGTCACACGAGTATATTCCTGCATACAAATGACATCAGACCTTGACATACGGATAAAATAATGGAATAAAGATATGCCGCACCAGAATTATTGATTGTTAAACTCAACACTACAAACATACCGAGTAAAACTATCCGTTAAGAGGGCAGGCCTCAACCTTCGGGTTGTCTTCGGACACGGAGGATCCCCGATTATCGGATGTACTCAAATCCTGTCGTCAGGAGTTTAAATAATCCAACTGGTGCGGCTCCTCATTAATTAAAGAAAGGGTAGTTCAATTACGAAAAAGGACTACCCTTTTTTAGTTTGGCTATCCATAAAATGCCATTTGCTGTGTTGCACTTGCCGCCAAAATATTCATGAAGTAAAAGCCTCCTGGAGACTTTCCAAAAGATGAGAGAGTTTGAACTCCGTCACTTTGGTAGATACTTTTTTTTCAAAAAACATTTCGGGAAAACGAAAATTTTTTACCTTTGCACTCGCTGTCACAAACGGTGCAGCGATTCTTGCGAATAAGAGAATAAGCAAGGTTAAGTAAAGATTCTTAAGACAATTATCAAATGCGGAAATAGCTCAGTTGGTAGAGCACGACCTTGCCAAGGTCGGGGTCGCGGGTTCGAGTCCCGTTTTCCGCTCAGGGAAAGAGCGACGAGAAGGCTATCCCGATTATTCAGGAAGTTTCGTTTTCAATGCTTATGAACAAAACCTTCGGGTTACCGGAAAATTAATAAAAGAGTGACGCCCAGATGGTGGAATTGGTAGACACGCCAGCTTGAGGGGCTGGTGGCCGTTAAAGGCCGTGCAGGTTCGAGTCCTGTTCTGGGCACAAAAAAACCGCAATCAAATGCTTTATGTTGATTGCGGTTTTTATTTTACTTTCATAATTGCCTTGCCTCAACGAAGCAAGCACAGGGAAAGGTTTTCATTCAAATTCAATTTAGTGTGTGGCTATAAACTCGCAAAAATTTTCACAATATGTGTGTCTGTTCAGAAAGTACCAGTTGCAAGGCTTGCGAAGCCGCAAAAAACGGAGTTTACTCATCGTAAATGAGTATTTTGGCGGCAAGCGTAACACAGCAAATGGTACTTTGTGGACAGACACTATTTATTAATTTGGTGCCTCATCATATTCATACTTCCAAATTTTTTTCTTTCCCAATCGATAATGTCTGATTCAGGATAAAACAGTTAAATCCTGAAACCCTCTGGCAGATTTTCAGTATAAATAATTGTAAAACAAGTCGTTTTTAAAGATCGGATACAATTTCGACAGAATTTGCCCGTTGTTTAATCAAGTTTAAGAATTAGCCTCATTCGGTAAAATGTTAATAAATGATATAAAAATCATACATTACCGTTTAAAATACAAAGCAAAATATTATCTTCGTTTTGCTTAAAAAGTAATTTCATTAACAATCACGGGCCGGATCAAAACATCTGTTTATTAATTTTTACCAAACACAGGCTCCTGATTAACAATATATAACATACACCCTAAGTAAAAACTTGATAAAACTATCATTGGCCATGGCTGGTATATTATTTGGTAAAAAATTTCCAAACACTCAGAAGTACGAAGATCAACAGAACCGTTTAAGAAATGACTATGCCCGGTTTCAGGAACTGGAGAATTCATCACTGTATCAAAGATACCAGGAGTTAGACAGGAAAGTACATTCCGGCGACTTTGAAAAAAAAGTACACGATCTTAAGCATAAGAAATTCAAAGACACACAGGAATATCAGCAACTGAAGCGCTTTAAAGAACTTAGTAAAAACAAGGAGATCAGGACGTATCTGAAGTTTTACAGAAGCGGTAAAGGCAAGAGAATGCAGGAAATATTTGAATCGGATGCTTTTAAAAGATTTAAAGAACTTCAGAAATACCTGAATTCTCCCGAATTTTACAAAGAAAAATCAGGTTCTGATTTCAAAAAGTCGGATGCTTATCAAAAATATAAAGCTTACAAGAAACTCAAAAAGAATAAAGACAACAGATGGGCGTTAAAAACCGAAAAATCGGAGGCCTGGAAGATATTCAAAAAACTTGAAGAGAGTGATCGTATTGCAGAGTATTATAAACTCAAGGCAACTGTAGAATCTCAGGAATTTAAAGATTTTAAGTCCTACATGGAAGACCCTCATCGTTTTAAAAAATCGGATGAAGCGGCCCTTCTGAAAGAATTTGCTGATCTAAAAAAACATAAAGATATTATCTGGTTTCTTCGAAAGAAAGAAGAAAAGCCATTCGAAGAGCTAAAAAAATGGGAACTGACTTTCGAAGATAATTTTAACGGTGCATCGCTTGACCCCGATAAGTGGATAACCGGTTATTACTGGGGCAAAGCTCTAATGAACGACACCTATTCTCTTGAGGGAGAAAAACAATATTATACGGCCGGAAACATTGAGGTAAGAGATTCTGTTCTTCGAATAATTACACGAAAAGAACAAATTGAAGGAAAAGTCTGGAACCCCACATGGGGGTTCAGGAAAGAAGAATTTGATTATACATCCGGTTTGATCAGTACCGGCCAGAGTTTTCGGCAACAATACGGCAGATTTGAGGCCAAAGTACGCTTTAACAAAGCCTATCCGTTCATTAATGCTTTCTGGATGGTCGGCGAAAAAATGGTACCGCATGTTGATGTTTTTAAATCTATGTACCCTGGCGGAAGATTGTTGGAGGCCGGAATAATAGCCGACGTCACGAAAAAGAATGTTAAAGAATCGACCAAACGGATAAAAGGAGCCCGTTTCACCCGGGATTACTTTATTTATTCACTTGACTGGAGTGAAAAAGAGATGGTATGGAGAATTAATGGTGTGGAAGTTTACAGACAAACACACAATATTCCTGAAGAACCCATGTATCTCACCTTTTGTACTACCTTGCCCGAAGAGCCTAAAGAATCTGATTTACCTGCCGTTATGGAAATCGACTGGATCAGGTGCTTTCGGAAAAAGGATTAAATTTTTGTTGTAGCTGCTCCTTGTAATTCCTGGCGACATTGAGGCTCAGGATTTATTTAATCCTTTTTTTGAACCGGGGATAACTCTGTGTTAATGATGATTTAATAACTTTATGCCTCAATGAAGCTGATAAGAGACTTTCAGGAGCGGGCTCATTTGTTTTCAGGTAAAATACATCAGACTAAGTACCGTAATGGTTACCACCATGTAGATAATGGTAAGCGGAAAGCCAATCTTAAAGAAATCACGGAAATTGTAATTCCCCGGCCCGTAAACCATCAGGTTGGTCTGATAGCCAATTGGTGTAATAAAGTTGGCTGCAGCAGCGAACGAAACCACCAAAGCAAAAGGTTCGGGGTCAAGTCCCAGTGTTTTTGCAGCAGTTAAAGATATCGGAAAAACAATAGCAACTGCCGCTTTGTTGGTAATATAAGCCGCAAGAGCCGTGGTAATCAAATAAATACCAAATAAGAGGGTGACCCGCCCGAAAGGAAGAAAAACACTAATAATCAAATCGGCGACCATATCGGCAACACCGGTCTTTATCATGGCTGTACCAAGGGCAAGCGACAGAGCAATAATAACGGCCAGGTTATAATCAATGCTTCGGGGCATATCTTTGGGTGAAACAATTTTAAGTGCCGAAACAACAATCAGGACTACAAAAAGGCCTATAAATAGTGGTACAAGTTTTACAGCGGATAAAAGAATCGCCAGCAGCGTTCCCCCCAAAAGCGTATATACCTTATATTTTTCGGTGCGGTTAAACTCCCTGATTTTTGAGATCAGATAAAAATCCTGTTCGCTTTCAACCCTGCTGATAAAAGCTTCGCCTACAAGGAGCATCAACACATCACCGGCTTTTAGCTTTACATCATCCATTTTCCCGACAACTCTTTCACCGTTACGGTGCAGGGCCAAAAGAGCTGCATCATATTTCCCTCTGAAATTTACTTCTTTTACCGTTTTGGTAATCAGTGTTGAATTATGAGAAACAACCACTTCTACAACCTGAGTCCGCTTTAGTTTGGACATCATTCCAACGGTCGGCAGAGTCAGTCCGCAATTTTCAGATAAAAGACGAACTACATTTTTATTTTCCCCGGCAAATCTGAGCAAATCACCTTCCTGTAACCTGAAATTATCGGAAAGCAATTGAAATATCCTGTTATTCCTGATGATCTCTATGAGGACAAGCCCCTCCATATCCCTTATTTCGGTTTCTTTAAGCGTCTTCCCCACCAAATGGCTGTTGCGTCTCACTTCGGCTTCCACCAAATATTTACGTTCGGAAGTAGAATACTCTTCCATCACACTCTTACGCTCGGGAAGCAACCGATAAGAATAAAAATAGAGATACAACATTCCAATAACCAGCATGGGAAATCCCACGTAGAAGAAATCAAACATTTCCAGGGCTGCCATGTCGGGAAATATCTTCTGGTCAACCACCATCCCGTTTACAATGAGGTTGGTAGAAGTGCCAATGAGCGTGATACATCCGCCAAGAATGGCCGCGTAGGAAAGCGGAATCAGTAGTTTTGAGGGAGATATGTTGTGTCGACCGCTCCATTGGTGAACATAGGGCATCATTACTGCCACCAGGGGCGTATTGTTGAGGAATGCAGAAAACCCGCCTACCCAAATCATCATACGGGCCAAAAACCCCTTATATTTCATCGAACGTGGAAAGGCCTTCTCAAAAATGGCCTCAATAACAGAAGTTTGCCGGATGGTATCGCCCAGAAGCAGCAACATGATGATTACAGCAATCTGTTCATTGGCAAATCCTGCAAGAATTTCCGACGGCGTGAGTACTTTAAAAATGCCAAGTACCATGACGGCAATAAAAAAGGTAAAAGCCGCTCCCATCAGTTCCCTGTAAAGGGAAATCAGAATAAACGCAAGAACCAGGAAAACAAGGATTACATCAAACGTAGGGACACTCATATATGGTCTTGATTTCTACTCGAAATTACTTGTTTTTCGGGCGCAAGTTAAAACATATTTTGAAAAAATTAACAATTCAATCAATGAAATTCTGGCTGGCTATCAGACTCAATCCCCTTATACCATTAAAGATGTTAAGATTATAGCCTGCAGTCTTTTGTTGAAATTCGGTCTTTATGGGCTAAATAGAGCTCGTCTCAATAGATCGTTAGATTTTTAGATATATGATGTAAGATGATTGTTACGACCTTGATCTACTGCATTTTAACAGTCAAACCCATTTAGATGCAAATAATTGGTTTGCAGTATATTGAAAAAGTTTAACGGAGTATTGCGTCTATAAACTCACAAAAATTTTCACAATATGTGTGTCTGTTCAGAAAGTGCGGGTTGCAAGGCTTGCGAAGCCGCCAAAAACGGAGTTTACTTTTCGTAAATGAGTATTTTGGCGGCGAGCGTAACACAGTAAATGGCACTTTATGGACAGAGACTAAATAGTGGTTGTCTATAAAGTAGGAAAAGTTTCCAACTTATCATGTTTCCGTTCATAAAGTGTCATTTACAAGGCTTGCGAAGTCCGAAAATACGGAGTTTACTCATCGTAAATGAGTAATTTTCGGACGAGCGTAACACAGTAAATGGCACTTTATGGACGGAAACTAAATAATATTTTGAGATGCTATGAGTTTTGTCTATTTTTATTCCATGCCAGAAACGCAAAATTAAAGGAACACCAAAATCGCAAAGAGAAGATTTGATGAATGAAACGAGCATGACGAAAATTGCAATAATAGATCATTAGATTTTTATATATAAGATGAAAGATGAAACAAGCATGGCAAGTTTTATCACAATAAGAACATGTATAAGTTCTTGCATGTGAGTTCCATCCGACCTTAATAAATAAATTTTATACGGATACTGATGAAAATTCAACGAAAAAAAAGAAGCATTCGGACGATTGCTCAAGATAATGGATGAGCTTAGAGAAAAGTGTCCGTGGGATCGCAAACAAACAAATGAATCATTGCGGACACTTACCATAGAAGAAACTTATGAACTGGCCGATGCCATTATCGAAGCCTCAGATGAAGTCATAAAAAAAGAGCTGGGCGATTTGCTACTCCATATCGTTTTTTATGCTAAAATAGGTGAAGAAAGAGGAACTTTTTCAATTGGAGATGTTATTGAATCGTTGATTGAGAAGCTCATCTATCGTCATCCGCATATTTTTGGTGAAACTAAAGTAAAAGATGCCACCGAGGTAGAGCAAAACTGGGAACAACTAAAGTTGAAAGAAAAGAATGGAAATCGTTCTGTTTTGGCAGGTGTCCCAAAATCATTGCCAGCCATGGTAAAGGCTAACAGAATTCAGGATAAAGCACGGGGTGTCGGATTCGACTGGGAACACCGTGACCAGGTGTGGGAAAAAGTACAGGAAGAATTGTTCGAACTGAAAGAAGAATTGCTTACCGGAAAACAGGATTCTATAGAAGATGAATTTGGAGATCTGTTCTTTTCGCTTATCAACGCAGCTCGATTGTATGGCGTAAACCCTGAAAATGCACTCGAACGCACCAATCAGAAGTTCATTAAACGCTTTAATTATCTTGAGCAAAAAACAATAAGACAGGGAATTAACCTCAAAGACCTTACTTTGGCCCAAATGGATGAAATCTGGAATGAAGCGAAGACAGTTGAGTGATGAGCATGGGGCAAAGGGCATGGGGCATGGGGCATGGGGCATAGAGGATAGAGCATGGAGCATAAGGTAAGAAGGCGGAAGAGAGGAAGGGTTGGATGGTAAGCGTGGCATTCAATCATTCCCTCATTAGCTCATCAGCTCATTTCGTCCAGGATTTCCTGGCGCACGAAACAATCCGTAACATGGTCATTGACCATACCTGTGGCCTGCATGTGAGCATACACAATGGTGCTTCCCACAAACTTGAAGCCACGTTTTTTCAAGTCTTTACTGATTTTATCGGAAAGCGGTGTCGAAGCCGGTATTTCTTCAAGCCGTTTAAAGTTATTGATTATCGGAGTGCCATCTACAAAATCCCAGATATACTTCCCGAAAGAGCCAAACTCTTCGCGAACCCTCAAAAAGGCCTGAGCATTGGAAATGGCGGCCCTGATTTTTGAACGGTTACGGATGATCCCTTCATTACCCATTAACCGATCAAAATCTTTCCCGGTATAACGGGCAATTTTATTAAAGTCGAAATGATCAAATGCCTTCCTGAAGTTTTCCCGTTTTCGTAAAATGGTGATCCAGCTCAACCCGGCCTGGAATCCCTCTAAAATTAAAAATTCAAACAATGTGGGGTCATCAAAAACCGGTCTGCCCCACTCCTGGTCGTGATAATAAATATAGAGCGGATCGTTCCCGCACCACTGGCAGCGTTTCAACTCTTTTTTGTTCATTCTTTAATCAATATGCCGTTAAACTTTTACAGATGGCTGATAATTATTAGTTTACTGAATTAAAGGCATAAACCACAACTCTCTCATAACAAAAACTTTGCGTCATTGCGTCCTCTGGCGTTTAAGCTTTTTTTAACTGGCTATTGTTAAAATTGCCTGAATTAAATTCTACAAGTTTTTCCCAGTTAATCTCACCGTTATCTTCACAAAAATCATTTGCGAATTCTTTCGTGAATTTGTTGATCATTTTGGCATAAGAAGCCAAAAACATTTCATTTTTTTCTTTTGCTTTATGCCCTATCGGCTCAACAATGTCTTTATATAGATTCTCTTCCCCGGAAATAAAACTCCAAAAATCCTGACCACAATATTTGAAATAGCTTCCTTTATCAGGATTATTATCTCTTCCATAGCAACATCCGTTAACAGCGACTACTATTAAGCCCGAATTACTGGTTCTTAGGGTACGCTTAGCAGTGTTGAAATCACTTTTCATTTTTCCGATTTGACTACTGTTTCCCCAATTTGGACCAGATTTAATATTAACAATGTAACGAATATTATTCTTATCAAATTCCAGATCAATACCTTGTATTCCGGATTTCCAACCATTATAAACTTTTTGATTAATGAAAATGGCTAGTCCTTCCAGCCAATCCCCAAAAAGAGTTTCTTCATTTGAAGAAATAAATGCGTCTGTCAGCTTTCGGATGATTTCTTCTGCAGTAAGGAGATGTTTAGCTTTAAAAAGGTATGGATTCTTTCTTTTCAAAACGCTTTTTAGCTGCAATTTCTTTAATCCATCAATCCTCTTCTGATGAAATGTTCCGATGTTTTCCTCAACGTATTTGGTTACGTCTGTTAATTTCAGTCGATTCATAGTCAGTATTGGGTTCAAACAGAACTAACTTTGCGGGTTCAATTCTTTCTTTGATATAATCGTAATATTCTTTATATAATTCAATCCCAATAGAGTGACGGTTCATTCTCTGTGCTACAAAGTTAGTTGTTCCGGAGCCCGTAAATGGATCGAGAACCGTGTCGCCAGGCCTGGTAAATAGTTTAATGAACCATTCGGGCAGTGCTTCAGGAAAGGCAGCACTATGCTTTTTGTTGCTGCATTCTGTAGATAAATGCAATACATTGGTTGGATAAGCTTTTTCTCGAGCAAGCCAATTCGAAATATTTTTACCAAAACCACTACCCACCCTTGATTCATCTCTGCGTTTATCCGTGTCACTCAACTTTCTTAACCTGCTCTTTGCCCAATCTCCCATAGGAACCATTACAGCTTCCTGATACATGGCAAACTTCCTGCTTTTATTAAACTGAAGAAGCCTCTCCCAAGAATCCCTAAAACGATTGGGCCATTTACCCGGATAACTGTTTTTTTTATGCCATATAAATTCTTCTGTCCAGAACCAGCCTTGATTACGCATAGCAAGTATAAGCTCCATTACATAGGTGCTTCTTTCTCCATTGACAACTTTTTCTTTGATATTAAGAACGAAGGTTCCTGAAGGTTTCAATACTCTTAAAAGCTCTTTCGAAATGGGTAAGAACCAGTTTACATATTCATCAGGCTTTATCCCACCGTAAGTAGTTTTTCTTTGATCGGCATAGGGAGGAGATGTAAAAATCAAATCAACAGAATCGGATGGTATTTTTTTCAGAACGTCTCTACAATCACCGTGTATTATATCTGTTTTGATTTGCATTTTGTCTCGTTTTTGCCTTCAAATTTAATTATTTCTTGATAATTTGGAATAATCATCAACCATTGATCAAGGTATCTAAATAAAGAATTTCCCAAAAAGGCATGTATTCAGTCCAGTTAAAGAAGAAAGAAAAGATAACATGTATTAATGGAGCTGATAAAAAAATCATAAAAAGATAAAGAACAATTTGTTTATTTTTCATTCTCAATACTATAGGCGGTAACAGGGCATTCATCAACATTGGAACCAGATAATTAATCCACCACTTTAGTCCCATATCTGTTCCATATTTACCGAACAGCATTCCAAAAACAACACATAATAACGAGAGCCAGATGACCTGATTAACTCTTGTCATGTAATTAGTCCTTCCCAATACCATCAAAAGAATAAGATTAAAAACCACCAAAGATGTAAAAATCAAGGTTATGAATTTGAATGTACTTTCTGATAATTTGATATTGAAAATGATAATTGATGTAATGATGAGAAAACTCACAATTCCCGGGACAAGAAATTTTACATAATCTCTACGGCTAATTTTTTGTTTGTTTTTAAGCCTTTTCCGAAAGAGGATAAAGGAAATAAATGGCAAAAGAAGCAAAAAGGCATATCCATATAAAGTGGTAGGATGATACAACTCTATTATTGCTCCCCTTATTAATCCGTAGAAAATATAATCCAAAACAACCGCAACGAGACCAAAAATCAGTGATGTATAGGCTGCTCCATATACCAATCTTTCACCATCATATCTTATCAAACAGTCGAATACCGTAAAAATCCAAATTGGGGTAATTGCAACAAACATCAGGGTCATGCCTAAGACAGCATTATAACTCCATGGATACCAAAGCAGAAAATTAACGAACCAATAGGTAGAAAAGGCTGCGACAATTGTATAAACAAACCATCTTAAGAAGCGATTATATGTACCTACCGTCATAATATATTGCTTTATCTTTTTCTTTGTTTCAAAAATAAACAAATATGATCATTGCCCCAAAGTAGCTACCATGACGGCTTTAATGGTATGCATCCGGTTTTCAGCCTGGTCGAAAACGATGGAAGCCGGCGATTCGAAAACCTCTTCGGTTACTTCCATGCCATCAAGACCAAACTTGTTGAAGATGTCCTCTCCTACTCTTGTTTCCCTGTTATGAAAAGCAGGCAGACAGTGTAAAAATTTGCAGGACGGATTACCTGTGAGCTCCATGGTTCGATCATTGATCTGAAAAGGTTTCAGCAGATTGATACGTTCTTTCCATACCTCCTCGGGTTCGCCCATGGATACCCAAACATCGGTATAAAGGAAATCACATCCGGCCACGCCTTTTTCTACGTCGTCCGATATGGTAATGACAGCCCCGGTTTCGGTGGCTATTTTTCTACATTGTTCCACCAGTGAAGGATTCGGTTGCAGGGATGCCGGTCCGATTATGCGTACATCCATTCCCATTTTGGCCCCTCCTACCAACAATGAGTTGGCCATGTTGTTGCGGGCATCTCCCAGGTAGGCAAACGAAACCTGGTTGAGCGGAACGGTTGAATGCTCCTGCATTGTCATAAAATCGGCGAGTATCTGCGTCGGATGAAATTCATCTGTAAGACCGTTCCACACCGGGACACCAGCATATCTGGCCAGCTCTTCAACAACTTCCTGACCGAATCCCCGGTATTCTATCCCGTCGTACATCCTTCCCAGCACTCTGGCCGTATCTTTCATCGATTCCTTATGGCCTATCTGCGAACCGGACGGCCCCAGGTAAGTAACATGTGCCCCTTGGTCGTATGCTGCCACCTCAAAGGCACAACGGGTGCGTGTCGATGTTTTTTCAAATATGAGGGCTATGTTTTTGCCCTTTAGTTTTGGCTGTTCAATTCCTGCATACTTGGCTGCTTTGAGTTCCCGTGCAAGGTCAAGTAAAAATGCAATCTCTTTGGTTGAAAAATCAAGCAGTTTCAGGAATGACCTGTTTTTTAAATTAAAAGCCATGTGTTTTTAGTTTTTAGTCAATAGTTTTTAGTCAATAGTTTTTAGTCAATAGTTTTTAGTCAATAGTTTTTTATTCGATATATACATCAATAGTCAGTTAAAAATTGCCTAAACGCAAAGTTCAATGACGCAAAGTTTTTATTATTAGAGAGTTGTGGCTGCATTATTATTTGTGTAAATATATCTAAGGACTCTGATCATCTAACCTTCTTTTATCTAACTCAAATTACAAAACGCTCTATATCAATCATTTGTTTTGCGGAGTTGGATTTTTGCTTATCAGGCCAATTTTGGTACTAACGGCAAAATTCTTATCTGCAAAATTTAATACTTCTGCCTTCTGCCTGGCAAGCTTCTGCCTGACGAACATCTAATCATCTAACCCTCTAACATCTGATCATCTGACAATCAGTCGTATTTATGTAAATCTTTCTCATCGTAATGCATAGTAATCTTGGTTCCGTAGGATTTATCTTCCAGTTTTTTTGATTCGGTAATAATACTTTGTCTTCCGCCATTTTCTATGAAAGACAGAGCGGCTTTAATTTTCGGAGCCATGCTTCCCTCTCCGAAAGTGCCGGCTTCCAGGTATTTCAATGTATCGGCATAGTTCAGAAATTCGAGTTTTTCCTGATCGGACTCCCCAAAATTAGCATAAACAAACGGAACATCGGTCAGCACGTAAAAATCATCTGCTTTGATCTGCGTGGCCAGAAGCGAAGATGCAAGATCTTTATCCACTACAGCTTCCGAGGGGCGAACCATACCTTCCTTATCGGTATAAACAGGGATGCCTCCTCCCCCTACGGCAATGACAATAGTTCCCGCCCTGGCATTACTTTCAACAACTTCACAATTCATAACCGACCTGGGTACTGGAGATGCAACCACCCTCCTGTATCCACCGGGACTTTTCTTGTCTTCTTTAAATGTCCAGCCTTTCTCGGCCGACAAGCGGTCGGCTTCCTCCTTTGACATGATTTTTCCGATGCGTTTGGTGGGATTTTGAAACGCGTCATCGTTGGGATCAACTTCGGTAAGCGTCATCAATGTAAGCACATTCCTGTTCAGTTTGTGCCGGCGAAGCACGTTGATCAGACATCGTTCGATCATGTACCCGATACCACCCTGACTGTCGGCCACACAAATATCCAACGGCATTTGAGGAATACCATATTGTTTTTCGCCGGCATCGTTACGCATCAGAATATTTCCAACCTGTGGACCATTGCCATGTGTAAAGACAAGGTTATACCCCTCTTTCACAAGAAAAATCAAGTTTTCCAGGGTTTCGGTGGTGTTGGCCTCCTGCTCTTCAATGGTTCCGGCCTGATTGTTTCGTAACAAGGCATTTCCACCAAGAGCAATTACGGCAAGCTTACTCATATTGACAGATAATTAGACGTTTAGATATTAGATAATTAGATATTAAGATATCTTTCTGCTATGGTTTCATATCCAATAAAAAAATAACAACACTCCGTTAAACTTTTACAGACATCTGGTCAATAATTGTTTAAACAATTATTGACACTTACCACAACTCTCTTATAATAATAACTTTGCGTCATTGCGTCTCTGCGTTTAGGCTATTTTTAACTGACTATTATAATAACACTATAATCGATAAATTAAGCTGTTTTTCCTATGATCATTGTCATTGGACGAAGTAAAATATATTTCTTTGTCGGGTTTTGCCCGTTTTTTGACGAGTATATGAAAAGCCGCGACGAGGAATTACCTCTTTTCATTTTTTTCTGTTAGTTTTGATAGAATAAAAATTTTTGCTTCAATAGGATATGCAGAATAATAAATGAGTGCGGCATAAAAAGCATA
>NZ_AHZV01000279.1 GCF_000250735.1 Anaerophaga thermohalophila str. Valhall | reverse complement strand
TTAAGAATAAAAAATATCCGGTTCCCATCTGACTGTTTTAGAGGGAAATCCGACAAGTTCAATCGCATCACTTTTATCTGGTAGTTGAAAACTACAGCGGTTTGAGCGACGAAGTCAGAGACTTCGCTGAGCAGGGGTTTACGAAATCCCGATTTCGGGAGCTCAAAGAAACTTTTTTAAACAACGAAGTTGCAAACTTCGCCGAGCGGGGGTTAACATTCAATTTGCTTTTGGTATTTCAAATTTAGTTAATCCCTAACCTGGACAAGCCAGAACCAAACAAATTTATACATTATCTGTCGTCGCTCCGCAGCTTTTTGTTTTTCTTATTACTTAATTCTACTACCGTTCTGTCGCCGCTCCACGGCTATTAACTGCTGTTATAGGGTTAAAAATACTAAAACCGCGGAGCGGTGACAGAGCAGTAAACGTTATCAATAAAGTCAGTAACAATTAACCGCGGAGCGGTGACAGAGCATTAATTTTGCTAAAAAAACACGAATATCAGGGGTAAGACACTAACTGTCAGATTAAATCGTAGCTACTTCATATAATTCATATAATTTTCTTTTTTTCTCGTATTACAATAGGAATTAAAATAAGGCCTGCTAAAATGAAAAACAAAGGAACTTTAGCATGATTCCACCATTTATATGTAATCACTATTTTTCCATTTAGTTTCAGTTGCATTACAGTGTTTTTATTTTCTTTTGTCCATACTTCAACTTTTTGAGCTTTGCGCAATTCTTTGCGCAGTTTTTCCCTATACTTCTTTAAATCCACTTCATAGCTCTTTTCACTCCTCTCCAACCAAAATTTAGAATAGTCATTACTGTATTGCTTAATTATTCCTTTATGTTTTTCTAATTTATCTACATTGTAAGGTATTAAGAGTAGATAAACAAAACCGACCAGCACCATAATAAATGGAGCGGTATAACCGCGTCTGGCAGCAGAGCGCATTTCTGCATCCCATTGTTTTTTAAGAAGATTCATAATCCCTGCTCAGTTTTTATCTGCAAAATCAATGCATCAGCCTGTTCAATCATTTGTGCTTTGTCAGTTTTCATTAATTCATTATATGTTGATGATTTTTTAAATGCATCCCAGATGAAAACAAAATCAGTGAATTTTGTTAAAGCTTCTCCAGCACGAAGGGTATTTATTGGATTACTCACATCTAACAAAATGCTAAATCCATTCCAAGCGCTAAGGGCTTCTTCTGACAAATATCTTATTATAAAATCTTCAAAATCATCATTTAAAAGAGCAACATTTCCAGCGGCAACAATCAAACTTATTTTATATATTAATTTTGTGCTTTTTGCTACAGCACCTGCACCTATAAACAAAGTTCCAATTGTAACACTGTTATCAATATAATCAACTATCTGTTGATTCGTGAATTCATTACAAATCCATTCAAACAAAAATGCTGGCATAGCAACAACTTCCCCTTTGGCAAGACAATTATCACATATATGTTCGGGTACATCATCGAATGTGACAATAACAATGTCAAACGGATCAATTGGGGGTCTGGTCCAAAGAGATAACCAAATGAAAACATCAGAATTGGAAAGTGTCGCTGCATAGGTCTAACCCATAGGCTTTTACGATTTTGTTTAACGTAAATTATTCAATTTAACACACCATATTATATGGGGCATAGAAAAGTGGGAAACTTAAATTATTTATAAGGATCCCAATTTATTGGCATATTTTCCCATTTATCTCCAAATAAAACATCCGCAGCATAATTATCTATAATTTCATGTAAGTATTGGAAAAAACTCTTTAGTCGGTTTTCAAATTCACCATTAAAATTATTCAATGAAAAGTTTTCTTCATTAATTACTTTCATTTTTTTTAGATATTCGTCCAAAAACATTGAGTCATTAGCCGTTTTAAATGGAAATTTTTGAATGTTAATTAGAAATAGATTTATTTCTTCTCCTGTTACTTTTTTTTCTATGAACCGAAAACAAATTCTCCTTGTTCTTTTTTTTGTACTAAAACATATATTTAGTCCTTTTTCGGTCTCCTCTTTTTCGAATAGCAGATTATTGCTAAAATAAACAGGAACATTCTCTTTTAAAAACCTACTTATGATATTAATCTTATCCATACTTAATCTCCAAAAATTATTTGTTTTTCCATCTTATAAAACATACTTTCGCCTTGCTGATAGGGATTACCTATATCTTGTATTTCATACTTTTCAACTTTAAGTTTGTTTGCCCATATTTCATTAGCTTTATATATCTCAGAGGTTTCATCCAACCACTCCCTAGTCTTTTGTGCTATTTTTAATTCTTCTCTTGCAGCTAATGGTATTACTTCTCCTTCAAATATTTCCACATCCTTTCCAAGTGCTTTTAATTCATCCCTATAAACCTTGACTAAACTCATTTTCCTGCCAATAATTGCAATTTTCCCATTACTTCCTGTAATACTTCTGACAGGATCAATAGGACCTACTTTTGCTAACCCTAATATACTATTAGCTTGGGGGTAATCATCAGCATATTTTGTTGCATAACTTAACTGCTCAATTAATCGCGCTTTGCTGTTACTGTTTTTAATCGTTGTTGAAAGTTCCGACAATTGGTCAGCTGTAAACGTGTAATCCGGGTGCTTGATTACCGTTTGAAGGTTTTCAAGGTTTTTAATATCCAACCTTATAACTGGCGAACCATCAAGCAACGTCCAAGCTTCAATTACGCCTTCATCAATTTTGGAAAGGTTGTTTTTAAGCAGGTTAGCCGCATCGCTTACCCGTCCGTCGGCTTTGGCAATATCAGTAAGAAAGTCAGCTTGTTTTGCTTCACTTAGTCCGTTTACTTTCTTTAAAACAGCATTTAACTGGCTTCCCGTGGGTATTTCATCAGCCAGTTTGCTAATGGTGCTTATGTGAATTTTGTTCCGGTCAACCAATTTGGCCACTTCAAACAATTCGTCATCAAGCTTGGCAATTTTGGCAGCTTTGAACTTTTTACCAATCTTGCTTACCGCGGCAGCCCCTTCCACTGTCAGGTCGATGGCCTTGACCATACCACCTGACTTACAAACGTATTTCACATAAGTTACCCCTTCAAATACAAAAGGTATGGTTGCCAGATAAGAAAGCGAGGCATAAAAATACTCCCCTTCAAGAGTATAAAGGAAACCATTGACAAGATCAAACGGCGCACCAACAACAGGAACAGTACCAAGCGCATCAAGTGTAAAATGCGGATCTTTTAGCATTTCTCCCCAAATGGCAAAAACAGCAAGGATAATGTCTTTGGCTTCTAATTGTGGCTGGGTCTGGGGCGACCAGTTCACCCACATGTTTTTAGCCTCGTCCCATCGGTAGAAGTAATTGTTTAATTCCTGGTCTGTATTGGTATAGATGTATTCGGTTTTGCTACCGATGGAGAGCATCATCAACAAGCCACCTTGCCCGTAAAGATTAAATACAGACTGCTTGGCGTTTTCCTTTAGATCAAGTTTGGTAAGGTTAAGTGGCGGAAGGATACAGGCATCATCATCCGTGATGGTTTTTAAATATTTCGCTGTAGAAAACTGTAAACCGTCTAATGGTTTTAAATCGCCATTCCCTTTATGGTTCCCTGTGGGTTTGTTCCCGACTTCAGAAAGTGTAAGCGTTTTAAATTCAATGGCACAGTTTTTACGGTAACCTAAATAAACCAAAGTAGCCGGGGTATTATTGGATGCAGTCAGGTCTTCTTCATAAAATGCAATATCACCATCACTGTTTTTTACCCGGTCAACAGGTTTCTCCGCACTTGGGTTGGTCATGCGGGCATATCCGAGGAATCTTTTTTTATCAAAGTTGTAGAGGGCAACATAATTCCCCTGTTTATTTTTAAAGCCTGTCAATGCACCATCGGCAATGTTTTCTGGGAATCTTGAAGCAAAATTCAGTGAGGTTACATCATCATAAATGGTTATCGGGATTCCTGCAGGCGTGAGACAAGTGTATACGTTTTGGCTTTCATCGGGATTATTTCCAATGGTAATACTCTCCATTGTCAAGTAGGCGGGATCAATATACGCCCCCTCCTCCTCATCCTGCAAGAAAGCAAAGAGCATCGCCTCCGGGTCGTGGATGTAATCCCATTGGTGTTTCCATTAACACCGAAAAAATAG
>NZ_AHZV01000280.1 GCF_000250735.1 Anaerophaga thermohalophila str. Valhall | reverse complement strand
TACAATCGGGTTTTGACGTGTTTTACAATCGGGTTTGACGTGTTTTATGAAACAGGTTTGACGCATTTTATAAAAACAGGTTAGACGCACGGCCGTGCGTCTCTACATGTTGTGTAAAACACATCCATTTGGGGGGGATTCAATCATCCACCCGGTTATTGAATTCATCTTTATCCCAATTTCACGGATTTTGGATGAAATAATTTTTAACCCAATTTATTAAAAATGCCACCCAAAAAACAAAAAAATGCACAAATTTCGATTATTTTATTTTGCAACTATCTGATAATCAATTGTAATATTTTTATTACCATATACGATAAAAACAAAAACCCGGTAGAACTGCGGTATGTTGCAAAAAAAGATTGCCCGGACAATTACCTTTATGTGCGCAGTCGGCAAAAAGCAGTCAAAGAGGCCTCGATGAACGAACACTTTTCACAGCATTACCAGGAAGAACTTGAGAACATAAAAGGGGCATTACACAAAAAAGGGGGTACGAAAAAACTGGAAAAAGTATGGGAGCGCATCGGCAGGCTCAAAGAAAGGTACCCCACAGCCAATAAGCATTACACAATTACAGTAGTGCCCGATGCAAATCAGGAAAAAGCCACAGACATAACCTGGGTTAAAAACCCTGTGAAACCCAAACAGGGAGAAGGCATTTATTTTATCCGTACCACTCTTTCAGGGAAGTAAGCCAGATACCACAGGATTTTTTTGCCGACACAGGAATATTTGGTCAATCAAGTTATTGAACAATAAAACCGGGGCCTGTTTTTAATTTTCTACAAAACAGGCCCCGACAAAACATAAATTTAGAAATAATTTTCCGCGTCGGAAATGATAAACGTTGTCATCATCACTCCCATTTCATACTCTTTACCCTGTCAACTACAAGCTTCACATTTTAAAGGGAATATCAGGAAGAAGTCCATGTCCCAGATTCAATATGTAATCAGAATGTTCACAATAAAAAGGCATCAGTTCTTCCAGAGCGGCCTCAATATCGGCAGGTTTAGAGTATAACAACCGGGGATCTATATTCCCCTGAAGCCCCACATTGGGATGTACCAGTTCACGGGCATGGGCAATGGCATTTGCCAGTCAATACTGACAAAATCGGCAATATCAGGGGGTGACATGTTCGAGTCCGGTTCTCAGTCCTTTGGGAAAGAAAATAAAAGGAGTGCGTGATTCCCTGATGGATAGTGAATTCATGCTCGTTTCAAAAATTTAAAACAACAACCAATTTGGCAACAAAGATGCTTTTTAGACCGGGCTCATTATTTATTTTTGAGTACTTCATTCAAGACTGTCTGCGCATTTTTGGCAGCTTTATCTCCTGCCGTTGCCTTTATGATTTCTACAAATTCATTAAGCTGTCCGGGAGTTAAGCCCAGGTTCAGACAAATTGTTAAATGAGAATATAACATCGGTTCAACGCCTCCTATGCTGCTGAGTACCGATATGGTGACCAATTCCCGTTCGGCAAAAGTCAGTACATCCCGGTCAAAAATATCGGCAAACAGGTGTTCTTTCAGAAAAACTTCAATAACAGGTGCAAAAGCGGCATAACCTTTTTGGGTACCGGTTTGGGGCACGCCGGTGAGTTTTTCAAGATTATCCCTTCCCCGTTCGTATTTGCTACGTTTATCATTTATTGGCGAAGCCGGGAGACCCAATTCATCTTCAATTCCTTTTGCTTTTCGTTCTTCAAGCACTTCCATGAATGTTTGCAATCCCCTGATACTTCGGGGAAATCCGCAATAGGCATAAAGATGCACCATTACTTCTTTTATTTCATTGATGGTCAATCCGGCATCCAGCCCCTCATGCAACTGCATCTTTAAATCTGACAAATGGCCCATTCCTGTTGTAGAAGCTATGGCAATAATGCTTTTTTCTTTCTGACTAAGATGCTGGTCGCTATTGCCTGACTGTGCCATTGCATTGTTTGTGAAAGCTGAAGCGCAAACCATCAGCACAATTGATCCTAAAGTCTTTAATTGTCTCATTTTTTTATTGTTGTTGGGGTTTCTTTTTGAATGGATTCATCCCATGCAGGGAATTGAAATGTTTCCTGTTGCGAAGGCATGGAAAATATTCCAAAATGCTGGATCATGTGCATCAGAATAACGCCCAACAACGCAAATCCCCGAAGAGCATCTAATATTGTAATTCGTTTTAACGGTGATGATAAGGATATGTTTTGTTCCATAATTGGCTGTTTCCTTTTTTTGATTATTTCATATCTGTTAGTTTTAATAATAAAAAGCATTAATCACCGCCCGGAGCCATCAATTTGGTGAACGAAAGTGAGCCCAATTTCCAAATTCCGTCTTGTTTAACATATACTTCAGTCACCTCAAACGGGTTGGAAACTTCATTCCCACCAACTTCTGCTAACAAAGTAATTCGGTTTAAAAGAATGGCTGTATGGTCAATAATTTTCACCGATACTTCATGAATATCTGCTTTTTTATACCAGATACCACCGCTTTCTATAATATTCAGCTCACGCTCTTTTCCCCATGAACCTCCCATGTGAACAAACACCGCTTTTTCGTGGAAGAGGTTGTCCAATTTATCTACATTTTTGTCTGACATCCACTGCCACTTCTGTTTCGAGAGATCAATGACTTCCTGCTCAGCGGCAGAATTTTGTGCAAAGGACCATGATGTGCATAGCATCAAAAACAGTCCGAGAATTGTTGTTTTCATATAGTTTCCAGTTTAATTTACAAATACTTACCGAAGAATTCATTAAGTTTATTGAGTGCAGTATAAAAAGCCTTCAAACTGCTGATTTTTACCATTTTTACCCCTGACCCCTAAAGGGGAACTGCTAAAAATCAGCAGTTTGAAAAAGTTCCCTTTAGGGGATTTAGGGGTCAAAAGACTTTTTAGACTGCACTCTTTATTCATTGTCTGATCGACATATTGAGGGACATAGTATGTTTGAATGTGGGTGGCACCCGGAATAAGGAACAGTTCTTTTTCATCTGTTCCGTAGTATTCCTGAATGATGCTATAAGTCAACTTTCCTTGATCCCAGCCATTTTACTATTTCCGGATCGCGATGGTCCAAAAAGGATGAGGTTTTGGTATCCAGAGTTAAAATAGCTTCCATATCCTCAGGTGTTAATTCAAAATCGAGACTGTTGAAATTTTGCTGAATTCTCTCTTTATGAACGGATTTTGGAATAGCCACTACTCCCCGCTGCGTTAACCACCGAAGGACAACCTGGGCTACTGATTTGTTGTATTTCTCCCCGATTTCGGTAAGCACCTCATTGGTGAAGAGGTTGTTTTTGCCTTCGGCAAAGGGGCCCCAGGATTCATGCTGAACACCATTTTCTGTCAAAAATTTCTGTGTTTCAACCTGCTGGTTAAAAGGATGCGTTTCAATCTGGTTAACCGCGGGAACAATTTCATTGAAAGTGATCAAATCCATTACCCGGTCGGGATGGAAATTGCTTACGCCAATAGCTCTTATTTTTCCTTCTTTGTAGAGCTCTTCCATTGCCCGCCAGGAACAATGTACATCCCCGTAAGGCTGATGGATTAAGTATAAATCCAGATAATCGAGTTGTAATTTATTCAAGGATTTTTCAAAAGCTTTTCTCGTGTTTTCGTAGCCGGTGTCTTGTAACCAAAGCTTCGTGGTGATGAATAATTCCTCCCTTGCAATTCCACTCTTTTTTATGGCATTGCCAACAGCAGTTTCGTTCATATAAACCGCTGCAGTATCTATCAATCGGTAACCGGTTTCTATTGCTGAAAGCACACTTCTTTCGCACTCACTTAAGTCTGGTATTTGAAAAACACCAAAACCCAGAATGGGCATTTCAACACCATTGTTTAATTTTACTGTTTGCATAATTCCTCTGATTTTAATTAAAGCATCTGCTTTGTCGGGCGAAAAAGCACCTCATTCACATCTACATCCTCCGGTTGACTTATTACAAAAGCGACTGAACGGGCGAAAGAATCAGCAGGGATGGCATTTTTTTCATAAAATTCTTTGATTCCTTTGGCTATGTCAGGATCAGTAACGCTATCCGGAAGGCCTGTATCGACAGCTCCCGGAGAGATAACCGAAGTACGGATGTTGTATGGTTTTACTTCTTGTCTTAATGCTTCCGAAATTACTCTTACCGAATATTTGGAGGCTGAATAAACCGCACCACCAGGGCTAATTGTATGTCCGGCAACGGAAGAAACACTGATAATCTGTCCTGATTTTTGCTTCTTCATGTGTGGTAACGCTGCCGCAATACCATAAAGGACTCCTTTGATATTTATATCAATACAGGCATCCCAGTCTTCTATTTTTAAGTATTCCAGTGGAGACAATGGCATAATACCTGCGTTGTTCAGCAAAACGTCAATTTTGCCAAATTCATTCACCGCTGAATCCACAAGGTTTTTAACCTGCTCAGCTTTCGTCACATCTGTTGTTACAGCCAAAGCCTTACCCCCTTTATCTTTTATTTCCCGGGCTAAAGTCTCAATTTTATCGGTACTCCTGGCACCTAAAACCACAATTGCACCTCTTTCCGAGAGGTATTGTGCAGTAATTTTTCCAAAGCCACTGCTGGCTCCTGTAATTACGATTACTTTTTCTTTTAAATTTTCCATTTTTACAATTATTTAGATTTATCCAATCCTGTTTCTTTCAACCATTTCGACATTAAATCGGCAATTTCAACATTATTCAAATCAGAGAAAGGGAAATGGGTGTTGCCTTTAATTCCTATCTCCGGTAAATGCACAACAGTTACATCCCCACCATATTTGTTGACGACATCACGCCACAACCTGGCCATTGAGAGCCGTACGCGCCAGCCATCCTGACCGGGATTTTCAACCGGTTTATCGGGGATGAAATCACCATAATAAATTACGATAGGGATTTTTGTTAACTGCATGAATTCTTCCATGGGTACTCCTTCAGCTTCAAGTGTTCCTCCCGAACTCGGTTTAGGGGCCGGGACTTCACCTTCGGGGAACAAAAATCCACTTCCAGGCTCATAAGAGACAATGGCTTTAATGTTTTGATTCCTGATGGCGGTAAGCCAGCCCATTCCTCCGGAGTGTGAATGTGTCACAAGAATGCCCGGGCCTATTTTATCGAACAGCGCCGAAACCGCTTTTGCATTCACCTCTACATCAATGGGCCCGATATCGGGCGTCATTTGGCGGAAATATTGATTAAGCGTGGCGGAGTCCCGGGCAAATTGCACTCCTTCAAAAAAATCGGGCCATATACCCAGTCGAAAAGTGCCAAACCATTCCTGTTCATCGGGCGTTGGCTTAAAGTCGCCTGCCACGGCGCTTCTGCCTGCATCGCCCCGCCGGGGCTGATCTAAAACATAAACCGGAAATCGTCGCCGCAAAAAGATATTCTGAAAGCCTTCACGTCCATCAGGGGTTGTTTCCCATGTTTTGGAAAACTGGCCGAAACCGTGCCACATCACCAACGGATATTGGCGTGCATTGGCAGGAATTTGATAAAAAACATAAGCATGATCGCCATGATAAGTCTGCCCTTCAGATGTTGGATTATATGGATCAAACGTGCCGGGATTGGTAAGCACAGTCCCGCCTATGGCAAAACTCCCCTGCTCTTTGATTACAATAAAATCGGTCCCTTTTTTTTCTTCCTTGTTGGTGCAGGATGCCACAAATAACATTATGGCAATCAAACCCATGCAAGTAGCATTGGTTGAAAGTCTTCCCGGTTTAAGTATTGTTCTCATATTTAGAATGCTTTAAATTTTAAATCTGCAGGCTTTTATCGATCAATCGTTTTTGCCGAACCCTCTGAATATCTGTCCCCACTAGGCTCAATTTTCGAAACTTCTTTTTGGATTTCCTCCAATTCTTCGGGAGTGAATTCTATAACTGTTGAACCTTATTTTCTTTATGGCGATGCATCTTTGTGGTACCCGGAATAGGAACAATCCAGGGTTTCTGAGCCATTAACAAGGCAAGGGCAATTTGTGCCGGGGTTGCATCTTTCCGGTCTGCTGTTTAAACCGGCCATTTTACCGTCCTGAATATGAAATCCAAATTTTGTCGCCACAACAACATCCTTCCGAAAAGGGGCTATGGCCTCACCCACCATTTCTTCATTGGTGAATGGGCCATAAACTTCTGCCGTGTCAAAAAGGTTGACCCCCAGTTCATAAGCTTTCCTGATAAGCTTTATGGCTTCTTTTTTGTCTGTAACTTGTCCATAACCGAAGTTAAGCCCCATACATCCAATCCCAAAGCGAAGACTTCTAAACCTTGTGTGCCTAATTTTCGTTTCTTCATTATATCAATATCAAAGATTTTCAATTCTTTAAGAATTAAAGAGTGCGATATAAAAAGCATATTTTTGTCAAAGTCAAGGCGTTTTAAATTTTTATGCCGAAGTTAACCCGTTGTTAATGAGGATTCATTCGAATGAAATGAGCATGACAAAGATTGTCATGCTCATTTCAAAAATTAAAAAAAACAATAAGTTTGGCGATAAAAAAGCTTTTTAGACCGGGCTCATTAAACTTAACAAATATCAGGAAACCAAACTAAAAATCAGTATACAAATTACGGTTTATCGTACCACTTTTACTGATTTTAATATGATTATGTGATTTTCGTCTCAGGAATACTTAATTTTGTTTTGGGTAAAAAAATATTTTATGGAAGGAATATTCAAATATGATACGGTAAGCGAATACAATGACCTGAACAATCATGAAACACTTCACCCGTTGGTGAACATCATTGATTTTTCAAAGGCAAATCCAATAAACTGGGGAGAAAGGAAAAATGTCAGACTAAATTTTGGGCTGTATTGCATATTCCTGAAAGATGTAAAATGCGGTGATTTAAAGTATGGCCGTAATTATTATGACTACCAGGAGGGTACATTGGTGTTTGTAGCTCCTGGTCAGGTGCTGGAAATAGAAAACAATGAAAAAGTTTACCAGCCCAAAGGTTACGCCCTGGTATTTCATCCCGACCTGCTTCTGGGAACCAATTTAGCAAAAAGCATTCATGATTACAGCTTTTTCAGTTATAATACGCATGAGGCCTTGCATATTTCAGAACGTGAAAGGCAAATAGTGCTGGACTGCTTTTCCAATATAAAATATGAGTTACAGCAAAGTATAGATAAGCATAGTAAAAAGGTGATTACTTCCAATATTGACTTGTTTTTACATTACTGTGATCGCTTTTACGACCGACAGTTTATTACCAGGGAAAGTGTCAACAAGGGGATTCTGGAAAAATTTGAATATCTTCTGAATGACTTTTTCTCGTCGGGCAAGCCACAGACAATTGGCCTGCCATCAGTGGCTTATTTCGCAGAAAAGCTGCATTTGTCGGCCAATTATTTTGGTGATTTAATTAAAAAAGAAACCGGCAAATCAGCAAAAGAATATATTCAATACAAAATTATTGATTTAGCTAAAAGCAAAATATTTAATACTGAAAAAACGGTGCATGAAATAGCTTCAGAGTTGGGGTTTAAATATCCGCAACACTTTGCCCGCATGTTCAAGAAGAGTGTGGGGGTTTCTCCGGGTGAGTATAGAGGAATGAATTAGGAACTGTTTTTTAGTTTATCAAAAACAGCTTCATTCGTATAAAATTTATCTAAATTATTGGAATTATGCAATTTATCATGCTTTAATTGATGTTAGATTCTTCGCTCCGCTCAGAATTGACAAACAGCTAAGGTTGAGGTTGAGAGTTCACCACAGTTGACGCAGATGAACACAGATTATTTTTATTAACATCAATAAAAATCACATTTTAGTCTGTTTGCTTTTTTTAGATTCTCCCCTTCGTCAGAATGACAAAGGGCCTCTTGTCATTCTGAGGAGGTAACGACGAAGAATCTGTTGCCTGTTTTTGGTTTCTTTGATGATTAGAGGTTAGATGGTGTTTATACATATTTTATTGTGGCAATCTTTGTCATGCTCGTTTTATAACTGTAAATATTCTTTCTTTATACGGGCAAACTGCAGGGTTGCATGGGGTTGGGGGAAAAAGCTAAAACGCAAAGACGTATGTTGTGTTTATAATTCACACTACTGGCTACTGACTAAAAACTACTGACTAAAATACTTATATCTAAAAATCTATTAAAACAACCTTTGTCATGCTCTTTTCATCAGGTAGAAAGCCGGCGTTGTCTTTTTATCAATCTTTTCAAAGGGTATTTGACAAAGATTATTTGATTAGCTATATAGAATATACATCCATATCCGAATTAAAACAAATGTTAAACATAAAATAATAAAAAAATGAAGTACAAATTGTTAGGAAACACCGGATTAAAAGTTTCGGAACTTTGCCTGGGAACCATGACCTTTGGTGGACGTGGCATGTGGACAGCTATTGGCACGTTGCCTCAGGAGCAGGCCAATGAACTGGTAAAAATGGCTGTTGAAGGCGGGATTAATTTCATTGATACCGCCAATATTTACAGCGAAGGGCTGAGTGAAAAAATGACCGGACAAGCTATTCGTGATCTGGGCCTTAAGCGGGATGAACTGGTTCTTGCAACCAAAGTCAGAGGAGCTATGGGTGAAGGGCCCAACGATGCAGGCCTCAGCCGGAAACATATTTTACAACAGGCCCACGAAAGTCTTAATCGGCTTAATACCGATTATATTGATCTTTATCAGATTCATGGCTTTGATCCGCTGACACCAATGGAAGAAACACTCGAAGCGCTTGATTCACTGGTGCAAAGTGGAAAAGTGAGATACATAGGATGCAGCAATCTTGCAGCCTGGCAGATTATGAAATCACTGGGGATTTCCAGTCTGAATCACCTGAGCAAATTTGTCTCTCTTCAGGCCTACTACACCATTGCAGGGCGTGATTTGGAGCGCGAAATTGTACCCATGTTGCTGGATCAGAAAATGGGACTCATGGTTTGGAGCCCGTTAGCCGGAGGTTTATTGAGCGGAAAATACAGTCGTAACGCCGAAACCAAAGAAGGTCGCCGCGTAAATTACGATTTTCCACCGGTTAATAAAGAGAAGGCTTATGATATAATTGATGTGATGAAACAGATTGCAGATTCCAAAAAGGCTACTGTTGCTCAAATTGCACTTGCCTGGCTTTTGCATCAGCCGGTAGTCACATCTATAATTGTGGGCGCTAAAAAGCCTGATCAACTTGCTGACAACCTTAAATCTGTAAATGTGAAATTATCTGCCGATGAATTGGATAAACTGAATGAAGTAAGCAAACTGGAACCTGAATACCCCGTATGGATGATGGCATTATTGAAGGAAATGGATCAAAATCGAATATAAGGAGTTGATACTTTACTGGCGGAGAGGATGACATAGTGAGTGATGTTGAATTTCTCAATGGGGAATTTTGTTACCTCTTCGCTTCAAGTTTGATCATCAAGTCCGGTATAAAAGCATCTTTTTGTCAAACGCAAGGCATTTTAAATTTTTGTACTGCAATAACAATGTTAATGAGCACTCAATAATTTAAAACCACAATGAGTTTGATAATAAAGACGCTTTTTATACCGGGCTCACCATTGGCAATGCTATTTAGAACCCGGCTATAAAGAATACTTCTTTACCCGAAAAAAATGTTAAACACTAAAAATAATTAAAATATGAAGTACAAATTGTTAGGAAACACCGGATTAAAAGTTTCGGAACTTTGCCTGGGAACCATGACCTTTGGTGGTAGTGGCACGTGGACATCCGTTGGCGCATTGCCTCAGGAGAAGGCCAATGAACTGGTAAAAATGGCTGTTGAAAACGGAATTAATTTCATTGATACGGCCAATATTTACAGCGAAGGAATGAGTGAACGGATAACGGGACAAGCTATCCGTGATCTGGGTCTTAAGCGGGATGAACTGGTTCTTGCAACCAAAGTCAGAGGAGCTATGGGTGAAGGGCCCAACGATGCAGGCCTCAGCCGGAAACATATTTTACAACAGGCCCACGAAAGTCTTAATCGGCTTAATACCGATTATATTGATCTTTATCAGATTCATGGCTTTGATCCGCTGACACCAATGGAAGAAACACTCGAAGCACTTGATTCACTGGTGCAAAGTGGAAAAGTGAGATACATAGGATGCAGCAATCTTGCGGCCTGGCATATTATGAAAGCACTTGGGATTTCCAGTCTAAATCACCTGAGCAAATTTGTCTCTCTTCAGGCCTACTACACCATTGCAGGGCGTGATTTGGAGCGCGAACTTGTACCCATGTTGCTGGATCAGAAAATGGGACTCATGGTTTGGAGCCCGTTAGCCGGAGGTTTATTGAGTGGGAAATACAGTCGTAACGCCGAAACCAAAGAAGGTCGCCGTGTAAATTTCGATTTTCCACCGGTTAATAAAGAGAAGGCTTATGATATAATTGATGTGATGAAACAGATTGCAGATTCCAAAAAGGCTACCGTTGCCCAAATTGCACTGGCCTGGCTTTTACATCAGCCGGTGGTCACATCTGTGATTTTGGGCGCTAAAAAGCCGGAACAACTTGCTGATAACCTTAAATCTGTAAATGTGAAATTATCTGCCGAAGAATTGAGTAAACTAAATGAAGTAAGTAAACTCGATCCTGAATATCCCGGATGGATGATAGAAAGACAGAGCGAAGATCGCAAATAATTCGGCACTTTACCGGCGGAGGGGATGACAAACAGATGTAGATACGGTGAGTAACTGTTGAAGTTATCAAGGGGAGTTTTGTTAACCCTCCGCTTCAAGTCTGATAAATGAGTCCGGTATAAAAGCATATTTTTGTCATAATCAAGGCGTTTCAAATTTTTGTTATGCAGTTAACCCATTGTTAATGAGCATTCAATAATTTAAAACAATAATGAGTTTGGCAACAAAAATGCTTTTATCCGGACTCATTACATTATTCAAACATCCTCAAGAGGGGAGCGTCTTTTATTGGCAAGCTTCTTAAAATGTGTAGGAGTAAGACCGGTTAATTTTTTGAATTGATTGGAAAGATGAGCAACACTGCTATAATGCATTTTGTAGGCAATTTCTGTGATATTGAGTTCGTCATAAACGATCAACTCTTTAACTCTTTCGATCTTATGAGCCAAAAAAAATTTTTCAATGGTCATGCCTTTAACCTCTGAGAAAAGATTGGCCAAATAGGTATAATCATAATTAAGTTTTTTACTCAGGTAATCCGAAAGATTTACTTTAATCTGATCTTCCTCATAATGAACAAGTTCAATAACAGCAATCTTTATCTTTTCGACAAGAATGCTTTTTTTGTCATCCATTAATTCCAGTCCCGATACTTTTAATGCCCTGTCCAGATGTTCTCTTTGCTCAGGTGAAATATCCTCAATTATATTGACTTCACCAAGTTTAACTTCAACATAATGTAGCCCGCACTTTTCAATCTCAGCCTTTACCACCATCTGGCAGCGGGCAGAAACCATATTTCTGATAAAAAGTTTCAACGAAGGCGTTTTATTTAGGAATTCTCTAAAGTTATAAATTATTATCAACTAATCAATAAGTCTGTCTCTAAAAGAGCATTTGAGGAGTAAGCGCATCGATAATGATCAAAAAGTATTACAAAAAACATGAAGCGGCTGCCGGTAATAGACAACAATTCTTTTTATCAAAAAAACATGAAATAACAAGGTACTTTGCTTCGAAACTATCTACCACCGAGGCCATTAATCATTCCTTCCATTTAATACTGCATCCTATTGCCTTAGTTATTGTAACTTCCAGGGGTCTTCAGGCTTCTGGTACTTTGGCAGTTTACTGAGACGGGAAATCAAGACTGACAAAAACGAATTTCACTTTTTCGTCCTCAAGATCAGATGCCGCCTTAAGAAACCCCGTTATCTCTTCGACACATGGCTTACACCAGGTGGCCCGGAATTTGAACACATAGGTAGCGTCATTGTTCATATGTAACCAGGGCTCAAAATGTTTAAAATTCATTTCGGGAATGTTTTGTCCTGCAAGTGGCAAACCCGACAATGTTTGAGGCACTGATACTCATCATCTGCCTTATCTGAGTTGTAAATTTCTCAAAATAAACACTCTGCGTCATTGCGTCTTTGCATTTAGCTTTATTTTATATATCTTTAACACACAAAGAATTACCAATATGAGAACAATTTTTTTTATTTCAGCACTGATACTTCTGACATCGTGCAAAACAGGCGTGCAGCCGGTAAAAAACACCCCAACAGCTGAACTGGGCGAGGGCGCTATATGGCATCCGCAAAAAGAAGCCTTGTTATGGGTCGACATCACCGGAGGAAAAGTCTTCATGTACAAGCCACAGGAGGGGATGCTTCACAACATATCCCTTGAAAGCATGGTAGGAACAGTTGTTCCTGCTACGGGTAAATTCATGGCTGTAGCAGCCCAGGAAACAGGTATTTACGGCATTACGGAAAATGAAGAATTAAAATTACTGGCCGGTTTTCCAAAAGATGCTGAAGCCAATGTGCGCTTTAATGACGGAAAGTGCGACCCGGCCGGACGGTTCTGGGTAGGTACCATGTCCAAAACAGAACAGGAAAACGCTGGTAAGCTTTACATGCTTAAAGGAAACAGCCTCGAAGTAAAGCAACCCAACGTCACCATTTCCAACGGCATTGTCTGGGATACCAATAAAAACCTGATGTATTACATCGATACGCCTACTCAAAGTATCTTTGCTTATAACTATGCTCCTGAAACAGGTGAAATCTCAAATCGACGTGTGGTTGTAGAAGTTCCGAAAGAAATGGGGAGTCCCGATGGCATGTCCATCGATGCCGAAGGGAAACTCTGGGTAGCCCACTGGGGTGGCTACGGAGTTTACCGATGGGACCCCAAATCGGGTGAGCTGATGGGAAAAATTGAGGTGCCGGCGCCCAACGTTACTTCTTGTGCTTTTGGCGGAAAAGACCTGAAAACACTTTATATTACCACCGCCAGAGAAGGATTATCCAAAGAACAACTGGAAGAATATCCTTTGAGCGGTTCGTTGTTCGTAACTAAAACAAAATCAAAGGGTACGCCTGCATTTGTTTTTACAATGAATGGATCATTAGATTTTTAGATTTTCAGATACCTGCCTGCCGATAGGCCGGGCAGGCAGGTTAGATGTGAGATGATTCATTCGTATATAATTTGATAAAAGGGCGAATTAAGCTCGGTCTGCCGCTTCGCTCTCAGCTTTCAACCCTTGCAACCTTTTACCGTTCCACCATTCTGCCTTTCTACCCTTCTACCACTTCCAGTGCCAATAACCACAGGAAGGATTCAACCCCATGCCCATGCTACGGACTAAATTGCTTATATCAAAAAATCCATCAATTTTTACAACCTTTTTTATGTAAATTCGTCTATCTTTTACAAAAACAACAAAACAAATTATGCCTAAAAGTTTTTTTTACATTCTAATTGGCTTTGTTTTGCTTTTGGCAGGTTGTAAGAAAGATGAACTGACACTGCCGGCCGAAGTGGATATGCAATTCCTGTTGAACCCATATTATGCTGATGCGGAATTTGATGATGAGGAGAAAAAAGAGGCAGACGAAGATAATAGTGATAATAACCCATTCAGTGAAAGCGATGGAATAGTCGCTGATGATGGCACCTCTCAAAATATTCCCGGCAACAAAATTCAAATAGAATCATTGGAAATAAACCGGGGAAAGATTGTCCTTACAGATATAGAGATTGAAGGCATACGTGAACAGGGTGAAGATGTTTATCTTGCCATACCATTCGAACCTCCATTGCAGATTGACATGAAGGAAGGCATTGCTTCAGATCAGCACATCTCATTCGATCTTCCGCAAGGCATTTACGAAAAACTGGAGTTCAGATTTTTCCTCGGAGGTGAGAAACAGACTGCAATTCAGTTCCAGGGTAATATTAAAGCGGGAAATTCAGCAAAGGCAGGGTTTAACTTTAGGTATATCAAGCAGGAAGATTTCCAGGTCAGAGCAATGAGGAAAAATCACCGCCCGACGGAAAATATCATCATCAATAAAGACAAAACGACTAAGGCAAGCATGATAATTGATGCAGAAAATTTGTTTAGTGCCCTCCTCATCCCGCCATTTTTTTTATCTGTACCTGGTAGTTATGATGCAGGTAATGAAATAACCATTAGCAATTTAAATAAAAAAAATAAAGCAATTTTCGGCCTGATGCAGGGCAGGCTGGAAAAATCTGTTTCTGTTGTTTTTGAATAAGATACATGGAGAGAGAACTCTTTCCGGAAGAGGAAATCATAGAAGGATGCAAAAAAGGCAAGCGGCATTATCAGGAGTTATTGTATCGCCGTTTTGCCCCGGTCATGTACGGGGTATGTCTGAGTTACGCCAAAGACCGGGAACAGGCCATGGATATATTGCACGACGCTTTTCTGAAAATATTCCGGAACATTGATACTTACAAAAAACAGGGGTCTTTCGAAGGATGGATACGAAGAATTGTTACCAATACAGCAATAGACCATACACGAAAAAATTCCAAAACTTTTCAGTTCATTACCAATGACATCCCGGATACTGAAGATACAGATGAAGAAAAACCCGACATCGGGCTCAATGAATTGCTGGAACAGGTAGCCCGGCTTCCTGAAGGCGCCCGAATGATATTTAACCTCTATACCCTCGAAGGGATGAGCCATTACGAGATTGCGGAAAAACTGAATATTTCAGTGGGCACCTCCAAATCTCAGTTCAGCAGAGCCAAAAGCATGTTACGAACCTGGGTAAGAGAATTAATAAAAAAGAAAGATGGACTTTCTTAAATGGTATAAAAATACAATTGAATCGGGGCAGGAACTACCGCCCGAAGAACTTTGGGATGATATTCAGAACGATCTGGATATCGATATGGTGTACAACCGTATTGAAAAGTCCCTGAAAAAAGACAGACAAAAAATATGGCTTCGGCGTGCTTCTGCTGCAGCAGGTATTTTGCTGTTTTTATCCACGGGTATATGGTTGCTGAATCAATCAAAGCAAGTGGTTACCCCTGCAGTTGTCCAGAATAATAAACCTGAAAAAGAGGAAGATTCACTTCAAAAAGCAGGAATAACAACCACTACAGACTCTGTGCAACACCTCCGTACCGACGAACTAAGAGAAACTGAAACAGACATAGAAACAGTTAAAGCAGAGAAACTGACTTTTCCGGACAATGATATTGCCCCTCTAAAAATTGTGAAGGTTACCAGCACATCTGCAACAAAAGATACGTCTGACAATAAAAACAACGACATCGCCGCCCGGGAATTTGATGTGAGGTTCAATACAATGGCATCGACTCAATTTGTTTTACCGAAGCAAGAATATAACGGTATTCAAGAAAAACTGATAACAGAGTTAAGTCTGCCCGAACCGGAAAAACACCCGCTTGAAAACAGACTTCCTTCATCCGGCATATTTTCCGGGTTGACATTTTCGGCCGATGGAGAATTTGCCAACACGTGGCTGATCAATCAAAAAACCATTGAAGGACTCGATCCTCAAGACCTGACTGCCACAAAACCGACTTTCAACAGCAACTATGGTTTTAGCATTGCAGGTAATCTGAACGAACGGTGGGAAATTGTTAGTAGTTTCAGCGTAGCACGGCAGAATGGTCAGCAATATAAAGAGTATTATCACGGGAAATATGTGTCCAACAGCATTAATCTTGATTATATGGATATTGCATTGAAGGCACGTTACAAACCTTTCAGAAATAATCTTAACCATGCCTTATCGGCAGGTATTTATTCAGGATTTCTTCAAAATGCAACCCAGACCATCAACGGAGAAACTACAAACATTACATCAGATTATACGAATACAGACTTTGGATTGGTTGCCGGGTATCAATACCTGGCTCCTGTTTCCAGGAACATAACAGTAGGGGCAGGGCTTTTTTACCGCATGGGATTAAAAAATGTATTCGCAGGAAATCAAATGGTTAACAGTTCACTCAACCACTCCACAAACACATCCTTCAATTTTTCTTTGTCGGTTGGATATACATTTTCATTATAAATTTTCCAACCCTTTCAACATGTCTTCGTCTTACAAACAAAAACAACAGAAAAATAAATAATAAATAACTAAAAGAATCAGGGTTACTATGAAAAAACTAATCTTTCTGACAGCTGTATTGGCGATGCCATTTCTGATTGCATCCTGCAGCGACGACGAGACAAGCGACAAAGGGACATTGAAACTTTCCATTACCGATGCACCGCTTGATACCGATGGGATCACAGCCGTTAACATCACGGTTAATGAAGTTCAGTATCACATTAAAGACAACGAGTGGAGAACCTTTGAAGAGTTCGAGGCCGATACCTTTAATCTGCTTGAGCTGACCAACGGCAATTCGGAATTGCTGGGCCGTTTTGAATTGGGAGCAGGCACATACACTCAACTCCGCTTTATCCTGGATGCACCGGAAAAAGGACAATCCACACCGTCAAATCCCGGTTGCTACCTGGAATTTGAAGATGGTTCCACTCAGGCTTTATTTGTTCCCAGTGGCTCCGAGTCGGGATTTAAAGGTACAGGTGCTTTTACGGTACCATTAAACGGGGAAGTAGCCATAACGGCCGATTTTGATGCACGCAAATCTGTAGTAAAAGCAGGAACCTCTGGCATGTACATTTTAAAACCTACGATCAGACTGGTAGTAGATAACCAGGCCGGTTCGATAAAAGGCCAGGTTTCCAACATCCCGGAAGGAAGTAATGCAGTAGTATATGCCTACGAAAGCGATACCTATACAGAAGAGGAAGCTGCAGAGCCGGAAGAAGAAGCCGTTCGTTTCCCCAATGCGGTTACCAGCAGTATGGCCGGGGAAACCGGGGAATACACACTTTCATACCTTGCACCGGGCGCTTATGACCTGGTAGTGGTTGAAACCATTGAAGGAGCCTTCAACCAGGTGCTTGGCACTGTTGAAGACGTTGAGGTTGAAAGTTTGAAAGAAAGTATTTCGGATATAAATATAGATGAACTGTAACTTTTTATTTTGAACTTTTGGGTTAGGGTTAAGTTGGAAGAAGCCGGTTGACAAACGTGTCGACCGGCTTCTTTTTTCATACTCCCACCATTAACAATACTTAACTACATGCTGTATTAAACTATTTTAGGACAAAACCATCTAAAATAACAATTTCCAATCAGTAAAGACAAATACAGCATGGTTATGAAGAAGGAATGGTTTGTTCTGTCAGGGTTGATTTTATTTTTATATACAGGCTTACAGGGGCAACCTGCACCCCCTGCCGATAAAGGAAAAATATCAGGAAAGGTGGTAGATGCGGAGGAAAATGTTCCTATGGAATTTGCTACCGTTTCTATCTTTACAAAGGATTCGTCTCTGGTTGACGGCGGTATCACAGATTCCGAAGGTGAATTCTCTTTTGAATTAAACCCCGGAGATTACTATGTAGAGATCCAATTCGTTGCTTATCAAAAAGAAACTATAAATAGCATCACGATAGAAAATCGAAGAAGTGAAGTAGACCTGGGTACCATAAGGCTGACTCCCTCAACAACTAATCTTAATGAGGTAACCGTCAGAGGAGAAAAAAGCGAAATGATTATCGGGGTCGACCGAAAAATATTCAATGTAGGCAAAGACCTCACCAATACCGGAAACTCAGCTGCCGAAATACTTGATAATATCCCCACAGTAGCCGTTGATGCTGAAGGAAACGTTTCATTGCGTGGCAGCGGCGGTGTACGAATGCTGATTAACGGCAAACCGTCCGGACTGGTCAACTCCGGCAGCGCAGATGCACTCAGGGCGCTTCCCGGCAACATGATAGAACGCGTCGAGGTCATCACCAATCCCAGTGCCCGGTACGAGGCCGAAGGAATGGTCGGGATCATCAATATCGTGCTGAAAAAAGATGAACGCCGTGGCGTCAACGGTTCCTTTGAAGGTTCGGTAGCTTATCCCGAACGTTACCAGTTTGGCGCTAATGTCAATTTTCGTCGCGAAAACATCAATTACTTCTTCAACTACGGTATTCGTTACGGCGACCGTGAAGGAGAAGGCTTTTCAAATCAATACTTCCCCGAAGCAACAACCCCTTTTCATACACGCATCGACCGCAACAGAAACCGTACCGGCTGGTCGAATAACCTGCGTGGCGGTGCCGACTTTTATATTAACAGCACAACAACGCTTACTGCTGCCGGTATGTTTGATTACGACAATGAGGAAAATTTCACCGATGTTGTTTACAAGGATTATGCGGACAACAATGGTGAGCCGGGCGAAATGTTTGAAAGAACCGGACGATACGATGTCGAAAAAGAAACCGAATGGGATGTGGAATTCTCTTTGAATCTTGAAAAAATATTCGATCCCGACAACGAAGAACACAAATTAAATGCCTTTGCACAATATATTCTGGATGATGAGACAGAAGACTCTGAGATTGAAGAGCAGGTTTTTGCCACTTCACCATTTACCGAACCGGAGGAGTTCTTTTACCAAACGGTGCTGAATAATGAACAGGAAGAGAACTATCTCATTCAGGCCGACTATGTTTACCCGTTTGGTAATGACGGCAAATTTGAAGCCGGAATGCGTGGTGAATTCAGAGTCATCACCAATCCTTATGAGGTTCAAAGCCTCAACGAAAGCGGTGAATGGGAATCTGACCCTCAATATACCAACGATTTCAGCTATGATGAAAATGTGGCTGCCCTGTATCTTCAGGGTTCAAACAAATGGGGCCTTATCAGTCTGCAGTTGGGATTAAGAGGTGAATACACGGGCATAAAAACACATCTGAAACAGACAAACGAAGAGAACGAACGTTCTTATTTTGACCTCTTTCCCACCATCCATACCACTTATCATTTCGACGATTACAATTCCTGGCAAATAAGCTACAGCCGACGTATCGACCGACCACACTTCTGGCATCTGAACCCGTTCTTCGGGCTCAGTGACTCCCGAAACATCAGGCGTGGTAATCCCAACCTGGAACCGGAATATACCGATGCTTACGAAAGCGGATATGTGTACACCCCCGGCAAAGCATCTTATTATGCCGGCATTTACTATCGTTACACGACCGGAGTAGAAGAGCGAATTAATTTTGTCGACAATGACGGCATTACCATCTCTGAACCACGCAATTTGGCAGAAAGACATGCTTACGGTGCAGAAACCAATGTGTCGGTAGAACCGTTCAGGTGGTGGAACCTCTCGGGCAACGTTAACTTCTACCGAATGCAAACCGAAGGAACATTTAAACCGGAAGAAGGAGAAACTCAGGATCTGAGCAGCGATACCTGGTCGTGGGATACGCGTATCAATTCACGCATGAGATGGGAAAACGACCTGAGTTTTCAAACCACATTTTTCTACCGTGGACAACAAGAGACAACGCAGGGCCTGCGAAAACCTTTTTATATGATGTTCATGTCGCTCAGCAAGGACATACTGAAAGGAAATGGTACCATCACCCTCAACGTCCGTGATGTTTTGAACAGCCGAAAATTCAGATACGAAATTGATCAACCCGATCTGATATCAACCAATCAGTTCCGCTGGAGTACCCGCGAATTCAGACTTTCTTTGATCTACCGTCTTAACCAGCAGAAAAAACCCGGCAATGGTGGTCGCAATGGTGGACCGGATAATGGCGCTGAAGAAATGAGTTTTTAATTAGTGTGTGTCTATAAAGTCAGGAAAATTTCTTACTTAGCATGTGTCTGTTCAGAAAGTGTCATTTACAAGGCTTGCGAAGTCCGAAAACAGGGAGTTTACTCATCGTAAATGAGTAATTTTCGGACGAGCGTAACACAGTAAATGGCACTTTATGGACAGACACTAATTAGTGCCTGTCTATAAACTCGCAAAAATTTTTACAATATGTGTGTCTGTTCAGAAAGTACCAGTTGCAAGGCTTGCGAAGTCGCCAAAAACGGAGTTTACTTTTCGTAAATGAGTATTTTGGCGGCAAGCGTAACACAGCAAATGGCACTTTATGGACAGACACTAATTA
>NZ_AHZV01000281.1 GCF_000250735.1 Anaerophaga thermohalophila str. Valhall | reverse complement strand
TAATTAGTGTCTGTCCATAAAGTGCCATTTGCTGTGTTACGCTTGCCGCCAAAATACTCATTTACGAAAAGTAAACTCCGTTTTTGGTCGACTTCGCAAGCCTTGCAACTGGCACTTTCTGAACAGACACACATATTGTGAAAATTTTTGTGAGTTTATAGACAAGCACTAATTAGTTTGCAGCGTATTGCAAAAGTTTAACGGAGTATTGTCTGATAGTAATACACAAAAAATGTTTAAAACCCTACAATAAGATTTTAAATTTTTGAATTTATTGCAATATCAACAAGCGGGTATAAAAATCTAAACGGCGAGTTCTATGCTAAAGCTGCTGATTCTCTAAGGGATGAAAAATCGCTGATAGATATTTATCAGGAAAACCAAGTAAAGAAAAGTATGAGTCCCAGAGGGTAGTTTTTTCTGAGATGCTCTTCAATTTTCTTTTTCCCGATAGAAAGCTGACGTTCGACCCCTTTAACCGAAATGCCCAGTTTTGTTGCAACTTCCTGGTTTTTCAGCCCTTCAAGCTTTGCGAGTTTTACCACATTACGGCATTGCTTCGGTAAATTATCGATTGCTGCGTTTAGCTCACGGATAAGCAGTTCCTCAATAGGGAGGTCTTCTTCGCCCAAATAATCGATGTGTGAAATCAGCTGCAGCGTTTTGGTTTTAGAATGGTATTCCCGGAGTTTGTTTCTATCTGCCTGTTGTTCGCGGAGATAATTTAAGCATCTGTTCCTGAGAGAAATAAAAAGAAGTGATCCGGCAGAATTATTTGGGTCAAGAGTTTCCCGCTTTTCCCAGAATTTAATAAAAGTTTCCTGAACCATGTCTTCAGCAGTTGCCAAATCCTTAATAAAAAGCCTGCAATATTTTAAAAGACGGGGGTATTGGTTCCTGAAAAAAGTACCAAAAGCATTTATGTTCCCATCTTTTATGGCTTTTATCTGGTTTGACATTACAGAAGATTCATTCGTATAAAATTTTTTTGTTAAGGTCGAAAGGAGTTCGCATGCAAGTATTTATACATATTCTTGTTGTGGCAATGGCAATCCTTGCCATGCTCGTTTCAATTGTTTTGTAATATAATGTTACAAAACTATAAAATATTTCGAAGTGGTGTTTTTATTTTAGAAGGTTTATTTCCTCACCCCAGATGGATATTTACTATGTTACGCTCGTCCGAAAATTACTCATCCCGAAGTAGCTTTTGTAAGGTTTTTTCCTAATTAGTGCGTGTTTA
>NZ_AHZV01000282.1 GCF_000250735.1 Anaerophaga thermohalophila str. Valhall | reverse complement strand
GATCAGTAGTATCCTGAGTAGGGCGGGACACGAGGAATCCTGTCTGAATCGACCGGGCCCATCCGGTAAGGCTAAATACTCCTGAGAGACCGATAGAGAACAAGTACCGTGAGGGAAAGGTGAAAAGCACCCCTGACAGGGGAGTGAAAAAGTACCTGAAACCGTGCGCCTACAAGCAGTCGAAGCCCCGTTAGAGGGGTAACGGCGTGCCTTTTGCATAATGAGCCTACGAGTTATACCTTACCGGCAAGGTTAAGTACCAAAAAGGTATGCAGCCGAAGCGAAAGCGAGTCTGAACAGGGCGATGAAAGTCGGTATGGATAGACGCGAAACCAGGTGATCTACCCATGGTCAGGTTGAAGTCCCGGTAACACGGGATGGAGGACCGAACCAGTAAACGTTGAAAAGTTTTTGGATGAACTGTGGGTAGGGGTGAAAGGCCAATCAAACCTGGAAATAGCTCGTACTCCCCGAAATGCATTTAGGTGCAGCCTTATGAAATTTTAGCACAGGTAGAGCTACTGATAGGACGCGAGGGTTTCATCGCCTATCAACTCCTGACAAACTCCGAATGGTGCTAAAAGATTCATAGGAGTGAGGGCATGGGTGCTAAGGTCCGTGTCCGAGAGGGAAAGAACCCAGACCACCGTCTAAGGTCCCGAAATGTATGCTAAGTTGAAGCAAACGCGGTATGGTTGCACAGACAGCTAGGATGTTGGCTTGGAAGCAGCCATTCATTTAAAGAGTGCGTAACAGCTCACTAGTCGAGCGACCGTGCATGGATAATAATCGGGCATTAAGCATGCTACCGAAGACGTGGATTGCCCCCATCCGGGGGCAGTGGTAGGGGAGCATTCCAAGACCGCCGAAGCAGTACTGTGAGGTATTGTGGAGGGCTTGGAAAAGCAAATGTAGGCATAAGTAACGATAATGAAGGTGAGAGACCTTCACGCCGAAAGACCAAGGATTCCTGATCAACGCTAATCGGATCAGGGTCAGTCGGGCCCTAAGGCGCACCCGAAAGGGGTAGCCGATGGCAAGCAGGTCAACATTCCTGCACCCGCTATACAATAAAAGTGACGGGGTCACCAGGTGTCTGAGCGCTGACGGAATAGCGCCCTGAGCCTAGGCTACGGCCGAAGCGAAGACAAGTAATGACTTCCAGGAAAAGCGAGTATAGCGGCCCGTACCGTAAACGGACACACGTAGTTGGGTTGAGTATACTAAGGCGCTCGAGTGATCCGCGGCTAAGGAACTAGGCAAATTAGTCCTGTAACTTCGGGAGAAAGGACCCCCGGTATATATTTCGGTATATATTGGGGCGCAGAGAAATGGCCCAGGCGACTGTTTACCAAAAACACATGGCTTTGCCAAATCGCAAGATGACGTATAAGGCCTGACACCTGCCCGGTGCCGGAAGGTTAAGAGGAGATGTTAATCGTAAGGTGAAGCATTGAATTGAAGCCCCGGTAAACGGCGGCCGTAACTATAACGGTCCTAAGGTAGCGAAATTCCTTGTCGGGTAAGTTCCGACCTGCACGAATGGTGTAACGATCTGGGCACTGTCTCAGCCGCGAGCTCGGTGAAATTGTAGTACCGGTGAAGATGCCGGTTACCCGCAACGGGACGGAAAGACCCCGTGAACCTTTACTGCAACTTAACATTGATTTTGGGTAAGTGATGTGTAGGATAGGTCGGAGACAGTGAATCGCGTTCGCCAGGACGCGTGGAGTCGCCCTTGAAATACGACCCTTTACTTGCCTGGAGTCTAATCCCGCAGAGCGGGAGACATTGTTTGGTGGGTAGTTTGACTGGGGTGGTCGCCTCCAAAAGTGTAACGGAGGCTTCCCAAGGTTCCCTCAAGACGATTGGTAACCGTCTGCAGAGTATAATGGCATAAGGGAGCTTGACTGTGAGACCGACAAGTCGACCAGGTGCGAAAGCAGGGCATAGTGATCCGGTGGTTCCGCATGGAAGGGCCATCGCTCAAAGGATAAAAGGTACTCCGGGGATAACAGGCTGATCGCCGCCAAGAGCTCATATCGACGCGGCGGTTTGGCACCTCGATGTCGGCTCGTCACATCCTGGGGCTGGAGAAGGTCCCAAGGGTTGGGCTGTTCGCCCATTAAAGTGGCACGCGAGCTGGGTTCAGAACGTCGTGAGACAGTTCGGTCCCTATCTGTTGTGGGCGTAGGAGATTTGCGAGACCCTGTCGTTAGTACGAGAGGACCGCGATGGACAGACCACTGGTGCATCAGTTGTTCCGCCAGGAGCACCGCTGAGTAGCTAAGTCTGGAAGGGATAAGTGCTGAAAGCATCTAAGCACGAAGCCTGTCTCAAGATAAGATCTCCACAAAAGGGGCGTTGCAGACGACGACGTAGATAGGCTGCAGGTGTAAATACGGTGACGTATGTAGCCGAGCAGTACTAATTACCCGAAACTTTCCGGTTGGGGAGTTCAATCTCCACACTGAAGCATTACTATTACAATGAACAATG
>NZ_AHZV01000283.1 GCF_000250735.1 Anaerophaga thermohalophila str. Valhall | reverse complement strand
ACGAAAGCCAAAATTTCCGGCCATTGCGCAAGGCCTTGAAAGTCGCCCATTTTGGCTTCCCGCTATCCGCCGGCCCGGAAAACGGACAGGCCACCGCGCCTTTTAACCAGGAAAAGTCCTTAAGCCTAAAAATATTCTTTTGAACAGTGATATTTTGACAATTAATCATCACAGGTGCAGACTTTTTGAAAGATTTACTTGAAAAACCTTGCACTTTGAATGATATTATTGGCTATAATTAATTTATTATTAATCTTTTAATTGTTTTTCAGCAGGCCCTAATTAAAAGACGGATTTCTGGGAAAATTAGTCCACGTCTTATATATATCGCCCATTTCGTGCATGGCGATTTCCCATATATTATCCACATCCCGGGTCATAATCAGTTCATCTCTCAGAGTAGAAACCACCCAGCTGTTTTCAGCAATTTCACCTTCGAGCTGACCTGGCGCCCAACCGGAATAACCGGCAAAAAACTTAACCGACTGGCTGGATGCTTCACCACTGTTTATCATTTTCTTAAGATGATCAAAATCACCTCCCCAGTATACGGTCGAGGTAACTTTTACTGACCCCGGAACCCGGTCGCCCAGCGTGTGCAAAAAGCTCAGGGTATTGGAAGAAACCGGGCCCCCTACAAACAGTTCGCCTTCGAAGCTCAAGATGTCTTCCACCACCTCATCGGGATACAACTCAGTCGATTTATTCAGCACAAAACCCACGGTGCCTTTGTCATTATGCTCTGTAAGCAGAACTATGGAACGCCCGAAATAGGGCCCCTGCAAAAAAGGTTCGGCAATCAGCACCCTCCCTGCAGCCGGTTTAAGATTGGTACGGGTAGGTTGGAAAATATTGAAATCCAGATTTTTCATGGTTGCTCATTTTGGCCTGTTATCCCTGAATCTTATAAATCAACAGATTAAACTATTGAACTGTTTATTACGACAAATTATGAAATTTCTCTTCAGATAACTCATTCTTCCTATCTAAATTAAGAAAAAAACATTCCAAGACCAAAAGTTTGCCCTTTAAAAACATTCATTAATCAAATATAATGCTACACTCAAAACTAAAGGGTGGAAATTGCCTGTTGAATTACATAGCTTTGTACGAATCATAAGAAGTTATACTGATGAACTGCAACTTAAAAACCATAATGCCAAAAGTCGCCTTTGCATTGATTATATTGATATTAATTGCCGGTTGCCAAAGTCCCCGTAAAATGGTTTACCTGAAAGATGCATCAAAGCAGGATTCCACAATGGTGTTTCAGCAACCCATGAAGGAATATAGAATAGCTGAAAATGATGTTCTTTATGTCAGAATACTTACCGGAAATCCCGAAATTTCGGCGTTGTATAACAATGTACCGACAACGGGTTTCAGCACCTCCATGAGCTCAGAGGCCGACCAGTATATCAACGGATTTACGGTCGACAAGACCGGCAATATCAATCTTCCTGTCCTGGGGCAGCTTTCTGTTGAAGGACTCACCCTCCACGAAGCAGAGAAACAAATACAGCACTTGGCAGATGAGTATCTTGTGGACGCAACGGTAATATTGAGATTGCTCAATTACAAAGTTACTGTATTGGGAGAAGTAAGGCAACCAGGCGTTTACAGTCATTACAACGACCAGATGACCATTCTTCAGGCCATCGGCAAAGCCGGAGATATCACCGACCTTGGCGACAAACGCAACATTATGGTCGTCAGGTCGGTACCCGAAGGCAAAATCACTTACCAGGTTGACCTTACTGAAAAGAAACTGCTTACATCACCGGCTTTCTTTGTTAAACCCAATGATGTTATTTACGTGAAACCATCAGGAAGCAAAGCTTTCCAGATCAATCTTCCTACGATGAGCATGATTCTTTCATCTGTCACTACTATGATCGTATTATTGCAATATTTTGACAATCAATAAACCGAAAAACTCAAACCGCTCTGAAAATGAGGCAAAACAACTACATAAAATCTTCTCAGCAGGAAACAGACTCATTTACCAAGCCCCATTCGCAAGACTTTTTAAAGGTATTGAACCGGTTGGTGGACAAATGGTACATGTTTGCCGGCGGATTGATCATTGCTTTGTCTGTGGCCGGCATTATTAATAAATTTTCTCATCCCATGTACCGCGGAAATACGACACTTCTCATCAGGTCTGAGCAAAACAAGCCAATTGGTGCAGAAGCGCTGATTCGCGATATTTCTTTTGACGCCCACGATAATATTCGTAATCAAATCGGCATTCTCAAATCCTATTCGTTGGCAAAACGAACGCTGGAAACACTCGATTTGGAAATCAGTTACAACAAAATTCCTCGCTTTTTAAGAAAGATACGTATGAATGCGCTTTCAAGAGCCGTTTATCACAACTCGCCCATTGTTGTTCAACCCCAACCGGATACTCCGCAGCTGCCAGGGGTTCCGTTTTATATTCGAATAATTTCTCCCCAAAAGTACCTTCTGGAATTTAGTACCATAGTCAACAACAAAAAAATAGCCCAAACAGATACTTTCAGGTTTGAGCAACCTATTAAAAGTTCATATTTCTCTTTTTCCGTTCACCTGCGAAATAAATATTCTCCCAAATTGACCGATAAATCTTCTGATATCTACACGCATGACTACAGCTTCATGTTTCACGACATTAAAAAACTGGCAGCAGAATACAGCAATAACCTGAAAGTGGACTTTTATTTTGACGATGCTTCCATTCTTGAGCTAAGTCTGGAAGACAAACATCCCGGAATAGTAGCAGATTTTCTGAACAGCCATGCAAAGACCTTTATCGAAAGCGGTCTGGAAGAAAAAAACAGAACAGCCAATGCCACCATCGAATTTATTGACAGGCAAATTAGTGGCATTTCGGATTCTTTACAGGAAGCCGAATCGGACTTTCAGGAATTTCGTTCTCAAAACAGGCTGATCAATATTAGTTCTGAAGGAAACTATGCTATGGAGAAGCTGGAAAGTCTAATAGCCCAAAAAAGCAATTATCAACGAATGATAAAATATTACGACTATTTGTATGATTACATCCAAAACAAAGATGAATTTCAGGACGTGATTGTGCCAAGCACTATGGGAATCACCGATCAATCATTAAATAATCTGGTAAAACAACTAAGTGATGCTTATACTGCCAGAAGTCGTTTACGCATGACCACCACGGAAAACAGTCCTCAGATAAAACAAATCAATAACGAAATCGAGACCATTCACAGCGCACTGGTCGAAAATGTAAGAAACATTATCAACACAACGCGTATAGAACTTGAAGAAATCAACCAGCAAATTGAAGAAGTGAACCGTGAAATACAACGCCTGCCCGGAACCGAAAGAAAATACATCAACATCCAGAGAGATTTTCAACTCAATGACAATATTTACACATTCCTGTTACAAAAGCGGTCGGAGGCAGGAATTGCGCTTGCCTCAAATATTTCCGACCATAAAATAATAGACCCGGCAATGGTTCAAAACACCAGACAAACCACCCCTCGCCCCATGGCTAATATTGTTATTGCCGCCATCCTGGGATTATTATTACCCGGACTGGGCCTTATCGTTAGTGACAGTCTGAACACAAGAATTACTTCAAGATACCTCGTCGAAGAAAACACGACACTTCCCGTATTGGGACATATCGAACACAACACGTATAATGAGACATTACCGGTCATTCTTCATTCTTCATCGCCCCTGGCGGAATCCTTCAGAGCTTTAAGAACCAATATCGATTTTATGATCGGGAAAGAAAACATCTCACCTGTTATTGCCGTTACATCGTCTGTTTCAGGCGAGGGAAAATCTTTCTGTTCAGCCAACCTGGGTGCCATTCTGGCCATTACCGGGAAAAAAATACTGGTAGTCGGCATGGATTTGAGAAAACCTCAAACACACAGAGAATTCAAAGTTGACAATAAAGCAGGACTAAGTAATTATCTTCTCGGTACGGCATCGTTCCATGATATTGTAATTCCTGCCGGAGTGCAGAACCTGAGTGTTGTTACTTCCGGTCCCATTCCTCCGAATCCGGCAGAATTATTGCAATCCGGTAAGATGACCGATTTCCTGAATACGGCAAAAGAACATTTTGATGTAATAATTCTCGATACACCTCCCCTGGCTTTGGTTTCTGACACCCTGCTTATTACCGGGATGACCTCCCTGAATATTTTTGTTATCAGACAGGGACATACCCGAAAACAAGCCATTGATTTTCTTAATCACCTTTACGAAAAAGGCCGGATCAACAAAACAGGGATTCTGGTTAATGACGTTAAAACACCTGACGGATACAGTTCCATATCGCGCTATGGATACGGTTATGGATACAGCCGTTTCAGGAAAAGTGGTTACTACAGTTAGTTCTTATTAACCGAATTGACTACCGCTACCCCCAATAACTGGTCGTATCTCTGACCTGCAGGCCGATAGTAAACCAGTATCAGGTAATCGTTTTCCGTACGCCCGAAACTCCCTTCAACCGGCATAACAGAGGTCTCTGAAGTTGATTTATTCTTTACAACATACTGATAGTTGTAATAACCTTGCTTCAGAAGTAAAGTAGCATGATACAAATCGTCGTCAAAGTTGAATGTCATCCGTGATGTTTTATCCAGCTTCCAATTTGTCAATGCTCCGCTGAGGAAAACCTCTTCGCCATTGACAGGAGGTTTCCATTCAAGCGCAAAATGAACAAAGGCATAATCGGCTGACACAGCGGGTTCCTGCTCCTCCTGAACATCAATATAATAGCGTCCGTTCAAATCGTCGTGATAATAGTAAGGTTTTTCGTTGAGAGGGTGATCGGTAAACACTCTGATATGATAAAAGGGGTCCGAAAAAATAATATCTTCAACATGATCCGATTGAAAGCGAAAACTCCTTAAATCAACCCACCGGAATTCATTTCCCCCTTCCATTATTACTTCCCGGTTATAGTTGAAATCCATAAAATCATTACCAATAAACAAGGGGCGAAGACCTGTAATGGCATTATCGGTTCGCCCGTTCTGCATAATGGTTACTTCAATCTCATTAGCCGGATCCATAATATTAACGCCGGGGTGTAACACTTCAAAATCGATCTCCTGATAATTGGAGCGCCCTGACGATAACATGGTATACCTGATGTCGGATACAATCCTCACTTTTTGTTCCGTAACCATAAAGCGTCTGACGATTACCGGCTGCTCCCGGTTGTAATCTTCGAAAACTTTGAGCAGATAATTCCCCGACAACAACAGATTGATATCTTCATTGGGAAACTCCAGTTCATAGTGTACATAGTCGAAAGTGGTATTGAACGAACGCCGGTAGTCCTCAACCGGAACCGGATCATCGCCCCTGAAATACTCTGTACGCATCAGTATGGAGGGTGTCCAGTCGGCATCACACAACTCAACGGTGTAATAGTAGTTCTTAATCTCAGTTCCCAGCTCATCAAACGAGAGAAACAGTTTTTGTCCCGAATTAAGCTCAATAAAAGGATAAGACATCGTCCATCCTTTGCGATGGAATAAAACCGTTTTTATGTTCTCTTCAGTTTTTTCGGAATCGTTAAAAGCGCCAAAATCTCCTGCAAACACCGGGTTATAAATACCTAAAAAAAGAAAAAAATAAAGATTAAAGAAATTTTTACGCAAATAATCAGAACCAAAGGCTCTCACAATTTGTTTGCCCAATGTGAAAAAGATATAAATGCTCATTTTGAAGTGGTTTCAATGCCCTTAAAAATGCTCTAAAGTAATAAATTTAACTATTTTTGCAGGCAAATTCAAAAACCGTTTTTCAAACATGTCTGAGGTAATCAAAATAAAAAAAGGGTTGGATATCCCGCTCAAAGGCAAAGCCGACAAAGTCTTTGGTCAGGCCCAATTGCCCGATTTGTTTGCCATAAAACCTACCGATTTTAACGGTGTGGTACCCAAAATGGTCATCAAAGAAGGTGAAAAAGTAAAGGCAGGCTCGGTACTGTTTTTCGACAAGTATCAGCCCGATGTAAAATTTGTTTCTCCCGTCAGTGGTCATCTCGAAGCTGTGATACGGGGAGAACGGCGGAAAATTCTCGAGGTTGTTGTTAAATCGGATGGTAAAAACGAGACCGTCGATTTCGGCAAAGAAGATATTTCTTCTCTTGAGCGCGATACAGTGGTAAAAAAGATGCAGGAAGCCGGGACATGGCCCTACTTGCGCCAGCGTCCTTACGACGTTATAGCAAAGCCGGAGCATACGCCAAAAGCCATCTATATTTCCGGATTTGATACGGCTCCATTGGCGCCTGACTATGATTTCATCATGACAGGCAAAGAAAAAGAATTCCAGGCCGGAATTGATGTTCTGAAAAAGCTTTGTGAAAATATCCATATTGGTATTAACGATGAAGCTGCTTCGAAGCTATATCTCAACACAAAAGGAGTGGAAATACACCGGTTCAGAGGGCCTCATCCGGCCGGAAATGCCGGGATTCAAATCCATCATGTTATGCCCGTTAACAAGGGTGAAACAGTATGGACCATACAACCACAGGAGGTAGCTGCCGTGGGCAAGCTGTTCACAACCGGCAAACACGATTTTTCCCGCACTATTGTGGTAGCCGGTTCCGAAATCAAGAAGCCAGCTTATTATCATACCGTTATGGGAGCATGCATTGCACCATACATCAGCAATAACATCAACAGCGATGAGCATGTCCGGCTGATAAGTGGAAATGTACTTACCGGAACTCAGGTAAGCGAAGAGGGATATCTTGGTTTCTATCATTCGCAGCTTACTGCCATCCCTGAAGGCGACGACTATGAATTTATGGGTTGGGCAAAACCGGGACTTGGAAAATACAGTATTTCACGCACCTATTTCAGCTGGCTGCAGCCACGAAAAGAGTACAGGCTTAACGCCAATATGCATGGAGGTAAACGGCCCATCGTTGTATCGGGCGTCTACGAAAAAGTACTTCCAATGGACATCCTTCCCGAACAGCTCTTTAAATCGATTCTTGTTGAAGACATCGACAAAATGGAACAACTCGGCATTTATGAGTTGGCCGAAGAAGACGTTGCACTTTGCGAATTTGTTTGTCCTTCAAAAATGAATTTGCAGAAAATCCTGCGCAACGGCATTGAACTGATGATAAAAGAGCTGGGCTAATATTCCCGGTGTAAAGAAATCATGGCTTTATTGCCCAAAACACAAGTTCGATAACATAAAAAAACAAATACTTTCGAATGAAGGCATTACGAAGATTTATTGATAAGATCAAACCCCACTTTGAAAAAGGCGGAAAGTTTGAAAAGCTGCACTCCACATTCGATGCATTCGAGACCCTTTTGTTTGTCCCGAATACCACCAACAAAGAAGGGGTGCATGTACGCGATGCCATGGATATGAAACGAACCATGGCCACTGTTGTTCTTGCGCTGGTACCGGCATTGCTTTTTGGCATTTGGAATGCCGGTTATCAACATTTTTTGGCTACGGGTCAGGAGGCGGATTTCTGGCCAATGGTCGGGCACGGATTTTTAAAAGTTTTTCCGATCATCGTTGTCTCTTACGTAACCGGTCTGGCTATTGAGTTCATTTTTGCCCAAATACGGGGACACGAAGTTAACGAAGGTTTCCTTGTATCGGGTATGCTCATTCCGCTGGTACTTCCGGTTGATATCCCTTTATGGATGGTAGCGGTAGCCACTGCATTTGCAGTTATTATCGGCAAAGAAGTTTTTGGAGGAACAGGAATGAATATCTGGAATCCGGCACTTCTGGCACGGGCATTTTTATTTTTTGCCTACCCTGCCTACATGTCGGGCGATACCATTTGGATCAGCGGTCTTACAAGCGGTGAAGGTATTGTCGACGGATTTTCCGGCGCCACCGCCCTTGGTACAGCTGTCACCACAGGCAATATTGACAAGTTTTCCTTTATGGATAGTTTCCTCGGAATCATTCCCGGATCTATAGGAGAAACCTCTGCGCTTGCCATACTGATAGGAGCATTTATTCTGATATACACGGGTGTTGGAAGCTGGCGCATCATGCTCTCTGTTTTTGCAGGAGGATTTCTGATGGCGCTTGGATTCAATGCCATAGGGTCTACTCCACTGATGCAAATTCCCGCCTGGCATCACCTGGTACTCGGAGGTTTTGCATTTGGCGCTGTTTTCATGGCTACCGACCCGGTATCGGCCACCCGAACCACGAAAGGCAAATACATCTATGGATTTCTTATAGGGGTATTCAGTATTATGATCAGGGTTTTCAACCCCGCCTACCCCGAAGGCGTCATGCTGGCGATTTTGCTGATGAATACTTTTGCGCCACTGATTGACCACTTTGTGGTAGAAAGCAACATTAAGCAACGTCTGAAAAGAGCAAGTGTAACCGCATAACAATTGATACAATGGACAGACAAGGAAATAAATATACCTTTCTTTATGCTTCGGTGATGGTGATTGTAGTTGCCACCGTGCTTGCATTTATTTCGGAAGCACTCACGCCTATCCAGAAGAAGAATGAAGAAGAGGCAAAAATGATAGACATACTCAGATCAGTAAATATAGAAAGTACAACTGCCGATGTTGCCGAAAAATACAACAAATACATCGGCGACAAGGTATTCATCGTCAACTACGAGGGTGAACGCCAGGAGACCGACGCACAAACAGCTTTCAATATCGACCTGAGCAAAGAAGTAAGAAAACCTTTGAGTGACAGGCAATACCCCGTTTACGAATGTCATCTTGACGAGGGAGAGATCAAATATATCCTGCCCGTTCGTGGAAAGGGTTTATGGGGGCCTATATGGGGATACATAGCACTCAACGAAGATAAAAATACAATTTACGGAACTACTTTCGACCATAAAGGCGAAACCCCCGGATTGGGAGCTGAAATTGCCAACCAGGCTTTTCAGCAACAATTCGTAGGAAAAAGCATTTTTAATGAAGGAGGAGAACTTGTTTCCATCGACGTAGTTAAAGGCGGAGCCCCGGACGATGCACCACACGGCGTGGATGCCATCTCCGGAGGAACCATCACCAGTCAGGGTGTGGAAAACATGTTGATGGATTATTTTAGTGGTTACGAAGCATTTTTAAAAAAATAAAAAGAGGGAACTATGAGCAGTGAGAAAGAACCTTTGTTCTCATCGAAGAACCTGAAACTGTTAACAACTCCGCTGGGAGCCCAAAACCCCATCACCGTACAGGTGCTGGGTATATGTTCGGCCCTGGCGGTAACTGCAAAGCTCGAGCCATCCATCGTGATGTCACTCTCGGTGGTCTTTGTACTTGTTTTTTCAAACCTGATAATATCGTTACTGAGAAATACCATTCCGTCGCGTATCCGGATAATTGTTCAGTTGACAGTGGTTGCCTCTTTGGTAATTCTGGTGGACCAGATACTGAAAGCTTTCGCTTATGAAGTTAGCAAACAGTTGTCGGTATTTGTTGGTCTTATCATCACCAACTGTATCATCATGGGACGCCTCGAGGCATTTGCCCTGGGTAACAAACCATGGCCTTCGGTGCTTGACGGTTTCGGAAACGCAGCAGGATACGGAATAATCCTGGTCATTGTCGGTTTCGTCAGAGAATTGTTCGGGACGGGAAACTTAACATTACCCGGAATTGGTGAAATCCAGGTCATTCCTGATGTAATGTACGAGTGGGGTTACGTAGACAATGGTCTGATGATCCTGCCCCCGATGGCCCTGATCACCGTTGGCATCATTATATGGGTACAGAGGTCAAGAAACAAAGACCTGATTGACGTTAGCTGATTGGTAATCCGGAAATCGGGAAAAGGATAAAATGAAGATTAAAAACCAATAATCACAGAAAAAATGGAAAATCTGCTAAATATATTTGTTAAGTCCATTTTTATCGAGAACATGATTTTTGCCTACTTTCTGGGCATGTGTTCTTACCTGGCGGTTTCAAAAACCGTAAAGACATCCTTCGGACTGGGAATTGCAGTTGTTTTTGTTCTGGGCATTACAGTACCGGCCAACTATCTGCTCGAGAATTATGTCCTGAAAGAAGGCGCTTTGAGCTGGTTGGGCGAAGGATTCGAAACCATCAATCTGAGTTTTCTGAGCTTTATCATGTTCATTGCCGTTATTGCCTCCATGGTGCAGCTCGTTGAGATGATCGTAGAAAAATTTGCCCCGGCACTCTATACCTCTTTGGGAATTTTCCTCCCGCTAATTGCAGTAAACTGTGCTATCCTGGGAGGTTCGCTCTTTATGCAGGAGCGCGACTATGCCAATATCGGTGAAGCAGCAGTTTTCGGTGTCGGCTCAGGTATTGGCTGGCTTTTGGCCATAGTCGGCATTGCTGCCATAAGGGAAAAAATCAGGTACTCTGATGTTCCCGCTCCCCTGCGCGGCCTTGGAATAACCTTTATCATTACAGGCCTCATGGGTATTGCATTTATGAGTTTCATGGGTATTCAACTTTAAAAAGAGCACTCGAAAATGAATATATTAGTTATTTCACTCCCGGTGATCATAACCAGTGCCATTGTCTTTCTGACCGTGATTATTCTGCTGGTTTCGATCCTCCTGTATGCAAAAAAGAAACTGACGCCCCAGGGAAAAGTCACTATTGACATTAATGATGGCGAGAAACAACTTGAAGTGGACAGCGGGCAAACACTGCTTACGGCTCTTGGCAACAACAAAATTTTCCTTCCATCGGCTTGCGGAGGAGGTGGAACATGTGCTATGTGCCGCTGCCAGGTGCACGAGGGCGCCGGCTCAATTCTGCCCACCGAAACCGGCTATTTCACCCGGAAAGAACAAATGCAGGACTGGCGTCTGGCCTGCCAGGTAAAGGTAAAGGACAACATTAAAATGGAGATTCCCCAGGAAATCCTGGGTATCAAAAAGTGGGAATGCACAGTTGTCTCCAATAAAAACGTTGCTACATTCATTAAAGAATTTGTGGTGAAACTTCCTGAGGGAGAAACTCTGGATTTCAAATCAGGCGGATATATCCAGATTGACGTTCCCAAAATTGATGTTGACTTTAAGGATATTGAAGTAGAAGAAGAATTCCGCGGCGATTGGGAAAAATTCAACATGTTTGACCTGAAGATGCACAATCCGGAACCAACATTCCGTGCCTACTCTATGGCTAACCATCCGGCCGAAAACAACATCATCATGTTGAACATCCGTATAGCCACTCCTCCTTTCGACAGGGTCAACGGTGGTTTCAAAAAAGTTAATCCCGGTGTTTGTTCATCCTATATCTTCTCACGGAAACCGGGCGACAAGGTAACCATCTCAGGCCCTTACGGAGAATTTTTCCTGAAAGATACCAATCGCGAAATGATGTTCATCGGTGGTGGTGCAGGGATGGCTCCAATGCGCTCACATATTTTCCACCTGTTTCATACACTGAAAACCGATCGAAAAGTAAGTTTCTGGTACGGAGCACGTTCCAAACGCGAAATTTTCTACGAAGAAGATTTCCGTGATATCCAAAACAGATTTGATAATTTCGATTTCACCATTGCTCTCTCCGAACCGTTACCCGAGGATAACTGGGACGGACCGACCGGTTTTATTCATTCGGTAATTTTTGAGGAATACCTGAGTAAACACGAAGAACCCGAAGAAATCGAATATTATCTGTGCGGACCCCCGATGATGAATGCTGCCGTGCAGAAAATGCTGTACGACCTTGGTGTTCCGGACGAAATGATAGCATTCGACGACTTTGGGTCATAATAAGTGACAGTTGCTGACCTAAAAGCCGTAAACGGCACTTTAGAATAAAAAAATAATACCCCGGGAAATAATATCCCGGTTTGCAACGATGTTCAAAAAAGGACTGTCGCCGAAGCAACAGTCCTTTTTTGAATCTTTGTCTCTTTAATAAAATCTGCTCCCTCCCCCCCAGGGGAGATCCTGAGAATGTAAAAAGAACATGAAAAAAGCTCTTTTGTCACACCTTCCTGTTATTCTTATTGTTGTTTTGCTGTTGTCATCTTCCTGCAACCGGAATAACTGGATAAAAAATGAAGGTGAAGTATTCGGCACCTGGTATCACCTGGTATATGAAAGTCCGGAAGGAAAAAATCTGAACGATGAAGTTATTCTTGCCCTCGATTCCATCAATCGAGCCTTGTCAACCTATGATTCAACCTCGGTAATATCCCGTTTTAACCGGTCGAAGAAAGGAATAGAACTCAACAACGCTCATTTTCGTACCGTTTTTTCAGCCGCCTGCAGAATTACAGACGAAACCAATGGCGCTTTTGACATGACAGTAGCGCCGCTTGTTAATGCCTGGGGGTTCGGCTTCTCCAAACGGCAAAATATGACACCGGGCCTTATCGATTCCCTGCGAATGCTGGTGGGAATGGATAACATAACGATCGAGAGTGATTCGATTTTGAAAACCACGCCCGGAATTATGCTCGATGCTTCAGCCATAGCAAAAGGCTACGGCGTAGATATTGCTGCAAAAGTTTTGGAACGATTTGGTTGTAAAAATTACCTGGTGGAAATTGGCGGTGAGATAACAACAAAAGGAATGAATCCAAAAAACATTCCATGGCGCATTGGAATAGACAAACCCATTGATGATCCTTCAGCGTCAAACAGGGAAATTCAAATTGTGGTACAACTTTCCGGGAAATCTCTGGCCACCAGCGGAAATTACAGACAATTCTATATCGACAAAAAGACCGGAAGAAAATATGCTCATACCATTGATCCTCTGTCGGGAGAACCCGTGCAACATTCTCTCTTAAGTGCTACTATTATCGCGGATGATTGTATGACTGCCGATGCCTATGCCACTGCCTGCATGGTGATGGGCCTTGAAAAAAGCCGCGAATTAATGCGACAACATCCTGAGGTTGACGGCTATTTTATTCACGCCACCAATGATGGAATGGAAGTTTCATGGACTGAAGGATTTGAAAAATATTTTGCAGCAGAATAACCCGCTTTATTCGTTAATATCCGAAGTAACCTGACCCGAACTGCAACTTTCGGTACCTGCATGACAAGCACATGAACCTCCACTACAAGTGGTCAATGTGGCATCTTTTTTAAAAAAAATTTTCAATGCCAAACCTGCAAAAGCAAGCGCAACCAGCAAAATTGTAATTCCTACCATTATCAGTACTGTATTCATAACCCTACTCCTTTGCTTTTTCTGTTTCTACAAAGATAATGTATTTGATTTTCGGATGCAAATATCTGGATTGAGATTCCTCTTTATTTTCTAAGCTAAATTAATTTGGAGCTGCTATGAGTTTTGTATATGTCTTATTCCACGCCGAGAACACAAAATTAAAGAAACGCTAAAATCGCAAAGAAAAGACTGGATGCACACAACAATCCCTGATTTTACTCCCCGAAAAACAGGAACAGACTGTCATGCCGCTGTGTTACTCTGTAATAGTCTGTGTAATTTATTGTTTCACAGAGTAACACGAAGTTCACACAGAGTCACAGAGTAAAAAATCAGTCTTTTAAACACCCTCAACAAAAAGCACATTAGGCGCTTAGCACAGAGAACTATCCAAACTGTTGTTAAAGGGCCACCTATATCCCCCAAAAGGGACTTCTAATCCGGGGCGCTCTGGTTGCTGGTTGCTGGTTGCTGGTTGCTTGCTGGTTCGCTCGGCTCTGCCGTTTGCCTTGCAAGAATTCGTTAATTGATCATTGGTAATTGATAATTGATAATTGGTAATTGATAATTGGTAATTGATAATTGGTAATAGTTCCACTATAAAGTATCTTTAAGAAGATGCCTGCGATCTTTCCTTGCAATTTTATCTTGCGTAGAGGCGCAGAAGATTCCCCGACGGGCCATATTTTTGTTTCCCCCGATGTGGGTATTCGGGAAATGACCATTCTTTTTAAGAAGAATCCGGATAGCCATAAGGGCTGTAATCACAGCCATTAATACAACACTAATGACAAGAAGTTTAAGTATCATTCTCAACAGTTTTAAATCAGACAAAAATACAAAAAACAGCTCGTTTTAAACATTCACCTGTAACTTTGTGTTTGAATAGTGCAGCAGGATATGCATTAGCCGGATTTTTTGTACCGGAGTGTCCGGCCGGAAAAATGTTTCACCGGTCGTGTATGAATAAACCACCCAAAAATATACCTTTGCTTTGTTGGAATGCTTATGGAGAGCTTAACCGACACAACTAAACGGCAATGATCACAAGTAACACAAAAGAAAATATCAGGAACTTTCAGGACGATACTGAAGAAAAAAAAGCAATTCAATTCGAAGATTTCCGCAGGGAAGTGCTAAACGATTACAAACTGGCACATCTAAGCCGTCAGATGAGTCTTCTTGCCAGACGGGAAGTATTAAGCGGAAAAGCCAAATTCGGAATCTTTGGTGATGGCAAAGAGATCGCACAAATTGCCATGGCCAGGCAATTCAAAGAGGGAGACTGGCGATCGGGTTATTATCGTGATCAGACCTTTATGCTGGCCACGGGAATGACCACACCAAAACAGTTCTTCGCCATGCTTTACGGAGAAACCCGTACCGAACTAAACCCCGACAATGGCGGACGCTCTATGAATAACCATTTTGGCTCCAGGCTGATTGATCCTGACGGAAACTGGATTAACCAGGCCGAAAACAAAAATACCTCTTCCGACATCAGTCCAACTGGCGGACAAATGCCGCGACTTGTCGGACTGGCACTCGCCTCAAAGCTTTATCGCGAACAACCCGAATTAAATCATCTCAAATCGTTCAGTAAAAACGGAAATGAAGTGGCTTTCGGCACTATCGGAGATGCCAGCACTTCAGAAGGATTGTTCTTCGAAACCATGAACGCCGCTGCGGTACTCCAAATTCCCATGGCTGTTTCTGTATGGGACGACGGATACGGAATTTCCGTTCCGGTTGATCTTCAAACTGTGAAGGCCAGCATTTCTAAAGCACTCAAAGGTTTTGAAAAGCAAAAAGGCGACGCCGGCGGAATCCTCATCTTTGAGGGGTTTGGCTGGGATTATGCGGGATTATGCCAGATGTACGAAGAAGGCATTCGAAAATGCAGAGAAGAACACGTGCCGGTCTTGTTTCATGTAAAGGAACTGACACAACCTACAGGGCATTCTACTTCAGGTTCTCATGAGCGCTATAAACCAAAGGAACGACTTGAATGGGAAAAAGAAAAAGACGGCCTACTCCAAATGCACAAATGGATTTTGGAAACAAAACTGGCCGACGAGGCCACCCTGAATCGCCTGGAAACGGAAGCTCAGGAAGAGGCCCAGGCTGCTCAGAAAGAAGCATTTCGTGAAATTATGACCCCCATCAGAGAAGAAAAAACACAACTGATTGAAATGATCAGAACAAAAAAAATGCGTTTGCCATTCATGGGGAGAAGAACAGATCAATGCCATAATTGACAACCTGAATAACGTTATCACCCTCAACAGAAAGGAAATTCTAAGCTCGGCCCGGAAGATTCTCCGTCACGTATGTGTCTCCTGCAACAACCCGGGAGGACTAAAAGTAAAGCTTCGCGAATGGGTTGCCGCATACTATGAAAGCGGACGTGAAAAATACAATCGCTATCTGTATGATGAATCCGATGCCTCACCCCTGAAAACAGAACCTGTAATGCCCGAATATTCGGAAGATGCACCACTGGTTCCCGGACGCGAAATAATTCGTGACAATTTCGACGCTCTTTTTGCAAAAGACCCGCGAATACTAACACTTGGTGAAGATACGGGAAAACTGGGGGATGTTAACAGAACACTTGAAGGACTACAGGAAAAATACGGGGAGTGGAGAGTAAGAGATACAGGCATTCACGAAGCAACAATTGTAGGTGAAGGTATTGGACTTGCACTCAGGGGGCTTCGTCCGATTACCGAAATTCAGTATTTCGATTATTTACTTTATACATTGCATGTTATCAGCGACGATGTGGCGACAACCCATTACCGGACCAAAGGCGGGCAGAAAGTCCCTCTGATCATCAGAACCCGCGGACACCGGCTCGAAGGCATCTGGCATTCAGGATCACCTCTGAGTATGGTCATCAACAGCGTCAGAGGCGTTCATGTTTGTGTACCACGCGACATGACCCGGGCGGCCGGGATGTACAATACCTTGCTGGCAGGCGAAGACCCGGCACTCATCATTGAACCGCTTAACGGCTACAGAATCAGGGAAAAGCAACCTTCCAATTTTGGTGAATTCAGAATCCCGCTCGGCATTCCTGAAGTATTGACCGAAGGAACAGATGTTACACTTGTTACTTATGGCTCGTGTGTACGAATTGCACAGGAAGCCATAACCCAATTGAGAGAAACAGGCATTTCTGTCGAACTGATTGATGTACAAACATTGCTCCCTTTCGATACAAAAGGCATAATTCTAAACTCGTTAAAGAAAACCAACCGTATTGTTTTCTTCGACGAAGATGTCCCGGGAGGTGCCACAGCATACATGTTGCAAAAGGTCATTGAAGAACAGGGTGGCTTTTATTATCTCGATGATAAACCCGTAACCGTTACTGCCAAAGACCACAGACCGGCCTATGGTACAGATGGTGACTATTTCAGCAATCCCAATGCCGAAGATGTTTATGAGGCCGTTTATGACATGATGGGTGTGGCCTATCCCGAAAAATTTCCACCTATTTATTAGGGGTTCAGGGGTCGGAGTCAGGAATAAATTGAACGGCAACTTTGCAATTTTACATAGCCTGTTTTATCAGAATCTCTCACTTCATTTATGAGGAATATTAACCCCTTCGATAAGGGGTAACGACCCCTTCGGTAAGGGGTAACGACCCCTTCGGTAAGGGGTACTGCCACTCTTCTATGCATCTGAAATACCTGACATTTTTCATAACATAAGCAGCGATAATTAATTAGATTTGTATTAGTGACATAAAAAATTGCTAACATCTAAAAACCAAGTGCTATGCCAAAAGGAGTCTTCAAGGTTCCCCCCATTGCAAACGAACCGGTTTTAACTTATGCCCCGGGAACCAGTGAACGCACAGAACTGAAAAAACAACTCGAAGCCTTTCGTGCCGTTGAACTTGAAATTCCAATGTTCATTGGCGGTGAAGAAATCAGAACAGGGAAGAAAGTATCCATCCATCCGCCCCATGAATTGAAACATTGTCTCGGACATTATCATCAGGGCGACGAGTCGCATGTACACCAGGCTATTGATGCCGCTCTCAGGGCTCGCCCCAAATGGGCGGAAATGAGTTGGGAGCATCGGGCATCCATATTTCTGAAAGCAGCCGATCTGATATCAGGGCCTTATCGACAAAAGATCAATGCAGCCACAATGCTGGGGCAATCGAAAAGCGTTTTTCAGGCCGAAATAGACAGTGCCTGTGAACTGGCCGACTTTCTGCGCTTCAACGTGAAATACATGACACAAATCTATGGCGATCAGCCAACATCATCGAAGAATATCTGGAACAGAGTTGAGTACAGACCGCTGGAAGGATTTGTTTTTGCGCTTACACCTTTTAATTTCACGTCTATAGCAGGGAACCTGCCATCGGCCCCGGCCATGATGGGCAATGTGGTAGTTTGGAAACCCTCAAAAACAGCCATCTATTCGGCAAATATCATAATGCAGATATTCCGTGAAGCTGGCGTACCGGATGGTGTCATCAACCTGGTTTTTGCAAGCGGCCCGGTTGTAGCAAGAGAAGTCTTTTCGCACCCCGAATTTGCAGGCTTCCACTTCACAGGCTCAACAGAAGTATTCCAATCTATCTGGAAAACCATTGGAGAGAACATTCATCGCTACAAAAGTTATCCCAGGATTGTTGGAGAAACCGGTGGAAAAGATTTCATTATTGCTCACAAATCATGTGATGCAAAAGCTGTTGCCACCGCCATCACCAGGGGTGCATTTGAGTACCAGGGACAAAAATGTTCGGCAGCATCCAGAGCTTACATGCCGGCCAGTCGCTGGGAAGAAATCAAATCCGAAGTGCTCCGTCAACTAAGTGAAGTAAAAATGGGACCACCCGAGGATTTCAGCAATTTCGTAAATGCAGTGATCGACGAAGCATCCTTTGACAAACTTGAAGCAGTCATTAAAGAAGCGGACAATCATCCCGAAGCAAAAATAATTGCCGGTGGCGGCTGCGATAAATCGGTCGGATATTATATAGAACCAACCATTATTCTAACAACCAATCCGCAATACCGAACCATGCAGGAAGAACTCTTTGGACCGGTATTGACCGTTTATGTATATGACGATCTGAAATTCGATGAAACTCTGGATATTCTTGACAAGACATCAATATACGGACTAACCGGAGCTGTATTTGCCAAAGACCGTTACATCATAGAAAAGGTTACGAAAAGGTTGGTTAATGCCGCCGGAAACTTCTATATCAATGATAAACCAACAGGTGCTGTGGTGGGTCAGCAACCCTTTGGCGGCGCAAGAGGCTCGGGTACAAATGACAAAGCCGGCTCATTATTTAATATGATTCGGTGGGTTTCACCGCGTACCATCAAGGAAAACTTTATACCGCCAACAGATTTCAAATACCCGTATATGGAAAAAGAATAACCAATCTTTTTTCGAAGTGAGGGTTTCACATAAAGTGAAGCCCTCATCTTTTTTCACCGCATACGGGTTTATTGTTTTATTTCCCAAAATAATTAACTTTGCATCAGGGAAGTTACCTCCCCATAGTAAAGATTAACAACGAATTAGTGTCTATAAACTCGAAAAAAGTTTTCACAATATGTGTGTCTGTTCAGAAAGTGTCATTTACAAGGCTTGCGAAGTCTGAAAATACGCAGTTTACTCATCGTAAATGAGTAATTTTCGGACGAGCGTAACACAGTAAATGGCACTTTATGGA